>NZ_JBFRVM010000015.1:0-88508 GCF_041475145.1 Vibrio sp. 10N.222.49.A3 | reverse complement strand
TAGCTTATAGCTTATAGCTCAGGCGCTCAGGAAGCTAGGCTTTAGATAAAACGATAAAACGATAAAGCACTGCACCATATTCATCTAACAAGGATTAGGAGAGAGCGATGTCAAATATCTACTCGGATGTGCCTTCGTCAATACCCGACGAAATCTTCAACGACATCATTACTACTGAGAATGTGCGGATTGAAAGAATAATATCTCATGGGCACCGTTCTCCAGAACAAGGTTGGTATGACCAAAATGAAAACGAATGGGTTATGGTGCTAGAGGGGCAAGGTGTTATTGAGTTCGAAGACGGACGTGTCGTTACCTTGTCTAAAGGGGATTACATCAATATTGCCGCGAGAGAGAAGCACAAGGTTGTAGGTACGGATAGAGACGTTGTGACTATTTGGCTAGCTGTGTTTTATCGTTAGTATTGCTATCAAGTAGCGAATAGGCAATCAGCAATACATGAAAGGACTGTGTCGTGGTTAGAATTCGAAATTACCAAGTTAGTGATGCCAAAGCATTATGGGAGATCTATTTCCATACTGTTCGAAATATTAACGTTCGAGACTATTCTCAAGAACAAGTTGAGGCTTGGGCTCCAAGTGACTTTGACTCCGAGGTGTGGGAAAAGTGTCTGCATCGTATCCAACCTTTTGTTGCGGAGTTGGATGGCCACATTGTTGGCTATACTGACCTGCAACCAAATGGGTTGATTGACCACTTCTTTTGTCATCATGAATATCAAGGTAAAGGTGTAGGGCGAGCTTTGATGGAGCATGTATTCGAGATTGGTCGATTTCGTGGTGTATCGAGATACTTCTCTGAGGTGAGTATTACCGCTATGCCTTTCTATGAGCACCTTGGCTTTAAGTTAGTGAATGAACAGGAAGTCGAAATACGTGGCGTTAAGCTGACTAATTACGTGATGGAGAAAACCACTAAGTAGCCATTAACGTTATGTCTAGTGTAGGTAAAATTGGATATGCTCAACGCTTAGCCCAGTAGGTTAAAAAGGGTGTGAATTGTCACACCCTCAAAGAGTTTGGTTTGCCTGAGACTTTCTTTCTATTTGATTATTTCGGGAGCAAGACCGTATCGATTACGTGGATTACACCATTGCTTGCTTCCACATCAGCCGCAATCACTTTTGCATTGTTAACCATAACCGTGCCATCGCTTACGCTTATCATCACGTTTTGACCTTGGATTGTTGTCGCTTTGTCTATTTTCATAACGTCTGCCGCCATCACTTTCCCTGCGACTACATGATAAGTTAGCACTGCGACTAATTTGTCTTTGTTTTCCGGTTTCAAAAGCATATCGACAGTACCATCTGGCAACTTGGCAAATGCTTCATCGGTTGGTGCGAAAACGGTAAAAGGTCCTTCTCCTTTCAAAGTATCTACAAGTCCACCCGCTTTAACAGCAGCTACAAGTGTATTGAAAGAGCCATTTCCTACTGCGACATCGACGATATCTTTTTTCATCTCATGATGATTGGCGTTAGCGAATGCACTAAAAAAAAGTGCAGCGACAAGAAGAGATAGAGACTTGCTAATTTTATTAATCATGTTGGAATCCTTTGAGTTTGTCCGTTATTTTCGTCAGGTATTACGAAAGGCTCAAAGCGATGGATCAATTTATACCAATCACAGTAAATTAGTGATCAAAAATAGCGCAGGAAAAAAGCTTGAGAACAAGGCTGCTCTTTTCAATAAATAGTTTCGATAAGTAGTTATTCTACAATCAAAAAACCTAACGACGTTATCGAGATTTTTAACAAGCTAGGGTGAACAGTTATTTACTACGATTGGTATTATTATACCTTTGAGCTATTTGCTTCGAGAGCGAACTTTACTCTATGGACAGGCGAGTGAGGGCCTTCAATGGTGCATTTTTAGTATTTGAGTTTGTTATTTATGGGCTGTGGCGACTGTTTTATGGGCTATGACGATTATTCAATTATTTCTGTCACTTACGGTTGTAGCTACTCGTTACTATCCGTAATATGAAAATTAGCTTAAGGATAGAAATAGACAGTAAGGAATCACTTTGGAAATACAAATTAGACATCTTGAAACCACAGACAACCAAGACCTTTTTGATATTTATCGTCATTCATCAGTATCAGAAAATACCTCACAAAAACCTTTCCTTAGCTCTGATCAAGTGGAGCGATTGTTTGGTCATTCAGACCATTTCACTTTAGTCGCAGAAGTGTCAGGTAAAGTCGTTGGGCACATTACCTTATTCATGACGACTAAGGTGAGAGACCGACACAGTGCTGGCTTAGGGATTGCGATTCACCCTGATGCACATGGTAAAGGGATTGGGAAGGCATTAATGAAAGAAGCGATTAATCAGGCTGATAATTGGCTTAATCTTGTCCGTCTGGAGCTAGAGGTTCATGCCGATAACAACGCCGCCATTACTTTGTATGAACGAGTGGGTTTTCAGTTAGAAGGCACTAAAAGGCTGAGTACATTCAAAGGCGGGAAATACATTGATATGTTGTTGATGTCGAGGATTAGACCTGATTATCGTTGATTGTTAGACCTATAACGTCCTATTTAGATGAAATCAAAGAAGCTGGCAGTGTGCCAGCTTCTTTGGTTTGAACGAGATATTTTATAGACTTGTTCGTAATCGAATCTACTTGTTCACGTAATCTTTGAATTTCTGCTTCGTTTCAGCATCGGCTTTTTCGTACCAAAAATACAACATTTCTTCAGCTGTGTTAGCCGCATTTCCATCAATTTTTGCTGGAAGTGTTACAGGTTGAACAACCGCCGCTGTTGCGCCTGCTGTTGTACCTATAGCTAGCGCAGCAATGCCGTCTTTCTGGTTGTATTCTTTTGCTTCTTGAGGGTATTTACGTCCAATTTGCATACCGTCTTTAACTAGCTTGTCTTGCTTAACGCTGATTTCATTCTGGTTCTCGTCAACAAGGCTCCACTCTAAGTTTTTAAACCCAGATTTTGCTTCTGCTGTGTTGCGGTATTTTGGCAGATCGAAAGTCAGTGTGGTATCAGTCGCATCGAATGTTGCGATAACAGCGTCGCTGTCTACGAATTCACGATCGTTACCTTTATCAAATGCAAGTTGATATTGGAATACGATTTGGTTTTGACCATCTGGTAACGTCAGTGTTTTATGAGAAGAGAATAAGCCGCCGTCTAAGTCAGGCTTAGCTTCGTTAACCGCTAGAATATCAACACTGGATGGAACTTGGATTTCAACGTCAGCTAATACTGAAGGTGCAGCAACGATAGCTGAGAGTAGGGCAATGCTTTGGATTGTCTTCATAATCATACAGTTGTTAGGGTGAGTTAAAATACAATCGCACGCATATCTCTGTATTTCAAGTGATGTCCGTGGGATTTGAAAAAATTTGCGTAATCTTAACGTAACGGTCATAAACGAGGCGAGTTACAAGGCTATGCGAGTAAATGTATGCGGATAACCTTGTTCGTCACTCGTTTGTTAAAGGCTTATGTGGGACAGTTTTCATTGTTGATATACTGAAAAGCCGTGATAGCACTTGAGCTATCACGGCTTTGTTTCGCTTTCCTAGGGTTGGTTAAGCTTTAGCTAATTATTTAGCTTGCGCTGCTGCGGCTTCTAGTTGCTTAAGTTTACCTTGAAGCATGTACGCATTCTGGTTGAAGTTACCAGGGTTCAACACTTGGCTTTGCTGCATTGGGTAGTCAGGTAGTGTGTTCATGAACTCCTGTACTTTGCCGCCTACTGGTACGAATAGCCACATATTGTCTGCCATCCAGCGTAGGTACATGCCCGATTCGTGTGGTGCTTTTTCGAATGGGTCAGCACGTAGGTGAACGACTTGAGGCCAGTTTGGTTGGAAGCGAACTGCATCAACAATGTTCCCGTCCATTACTGCGAAAGAAATCTTGAAGTCATTCCAACGTACCGCGTTTAACTCAGCGTTTGCAGAGAAGTAAAGCATGCTGTCACGAGGGCCTTTTTCTTCTTTACCTTCGAAGTAAGGTAGGAAGTTGTAACCATCTAGGTGTACACGCCAATTTTTGCCGTTGTAAGTCGCACCTTTGTCAGAAGCCAGTTTATCAACCACTTTATCATCACCAGCGGCTGCTAGTAGAGTCGGGATCCAGTCTTGGTGACCCATGATGTCGTTGATCTTAGTTCCCGGCTTGATAGTACCAGGCCAGCGAACTAACTGAGGAACACGCATACCGCCTTCGTAAGTTGTACCTTTCTCCCCGTGGAAGTAAGTAGCACCGCCATCAGGCCAAGAAACTGTCTCTGCACCGTTATCGGTAGAGTAGATTACGATAGTGTTGTCTGCGATCTTAAGCTCATCAAGTTTGTCTAGGAGGATACCCACTTGGTCATCGTGCTCTAACATGCCATCTGCGTAGATGCTGATACCCGACGCGCCTTGGTATTTCTCTTGTAGACGAGTCCAAACGTGCATGCGAGTCGTGTTGTGCCAGATGAAGAATGGTTTGTCAGCTTTCACCGCTTTTTCCATGAATGCTAAAGATTCTTCTAGGAACTCTTCATCCGCATGCTCCATACGCTTACGCGTCATAGGGCCTGTATCTTCAATCTTACCGTCAGAAGTCGACTTGATTACACCACGAGGGCCAAAGTTCTTACGGAACTCAGGATCTTTAGGGTAGTAGTATGTCTCTGGCTCTTCTTCCGCATTTAGGTGATAAAGGTTACCAAAGAACTGGTCGAAACCGTGGTTCGTTGGAAGATGCTTATCTTGGTCACCCATGTGGTTTTTACCGAACTGAGCTGTCATGTAGCCCTGTTCTTTAAGAAGGTCTGCGATAGTTGGAGCCCAATCAGGGATACCATGGTCAGAGCCCGGCATACCGATAGTCAGTAGACCTGTACGGAAAGGTTCTTGACCGGTTAGGAATGCAGCACGGCCAGCAGTACACGATTGTTGACCGTAGTGGTCAGTAAATAGTGCGCCTTCGTTAGCAATACGGTCGATGTTAGGTGTTTCGTAACCCATCATACCGTTGTTGTATGCACTGATGTTGAATACACCAATGTCATCACCCCAGATAGCAAGAATGTTTGGTTTTTCTGCTGCTGTTGCCGCTGAAGAAGCTGCTAATAAGCCAACACCTAATGCTAGTTTATTAATTTTAGTACCCATAAGGACTCCAATTCACTTTTAAGATTAATGCGTTAGAACAACACATCGATGAGCAAATGTTATTCTCAAAATTCCGTTCCGTCCTTTTATAGTGCTTATAACCAATCGTTATGATGTCTAGTTAACTTATTGATTCATATCAGTTCTAGTGTGTTACCAGAACAACCCCTTAGTTTGTATGTGTGATCCTTATCATGTTTGTTGCCGTAAACCATATCGATGACTTCTGTATCCATATCTTGATGAAAATGACAAAAAGATTAATAGCTTAGGTAATCTCGCGTATGCGCAAAAAATGAACTATACGTTGTAGGGCAGGATGCAAATAACTTACGAAGAGGTTTCTATGACAGCGAAGTATGGCGCTAAACGTCGATTAGCGATTTTGGGTACAGCAATGATGGCCGCGTCTAGCGCCACTTTTGCAGCAGAAAAGCCAAATATATTGGTCATTTGGGGGGACGACATTGGTCAATCCAATGTGAGTGCGTACACATTTGGCTTAATGGGTTACCGCACTCCAAATATTGATAGCATCGCCAAAGAAGGCATGATGTTTACCGATTATTATGCGGAGCAGTCTTGTACCGCAGGTCGCTCAACGTTCATCACGGGTCAAAGTGTTCTTAGAACGGGTTTAAGTAAAGTAGGCCTTCCAGGAGCAGACATTGGTTTGCAAGCGGAGGATGCAACGATTGCAGAAATGCTTAAACCTATGGGGTACATGACAGGTCAATTTGGTAAAAACCACCTTGGCGATAAAGATGAATTCCTTCCAACAGCACACGGGTTTGACGAATTTTTTGGCAACCTTTACCACCTGAATGCTGAAGAAGAACCGGAGAATGAAGATTACCCAACTGACCCAGAGTTCCGTAAGAAATTTGGCCCTCGTGGTGTGATCAAATCATTCGCAGATGGCAAGATTGAAGATACAGGCCCACTAACGCGTAAGCGTATGGAAACGGTCGATGAAGAAACACTAGACGCGGCACTTGATTTCATGGATCGCGCAGTGAAAGCGGACAAACCATTCTTCGTTTGGTGGAACGCAACAAGAATGCACTTTAGAACGCACGTGCAGCCAGATAGCAAAGGTGTAACCGGCATCAGTAATTACGCTGATGGTATGGTTGAGCACGATCGACACGTTGGACAACTATTGAAGCAAGTGGATGAGTTGGGCATCAAAGACAACACCATCGTTTTCTACTCAACGGATAACGGTCCACACATGAACTCTTGGCCTGATGCCGGTACAACGCCGTTCCGTGGTGAGAAAAACACCAACTGGGAAGGCGCATACCGTGTACCAGCAATGGTTCGTTGGCCAGGAAAGATTGAACCGGGCAGTGTTTCAAATGAAATCATGCACCACATGGACTGGATGCCAACCTTCGTTGCAGCTGCTGGTGATGATCAGATCAAAGAGAAACTACTGAAAGGTCATACTGCGGGTGATAAAACGTTTAAAGTTCATCTAGATGGCTACAACTTCCTTCCTTACCTAACCGGTGAAGAAGAGAAAGGTCGTCGTTCGGAGATCTTCTACTTTACCGATGACGGTGACCTTGCGGCACTTCGTTACAACCAATGGAAAGCGGTGTTCATGGAGCAGCGTGCGACGGGTACCATGCAAATTTGGGCAGAACCATTTGTAACGTTACGTCTTCCTAAGCTGTTTAACCTCCGAATGGACCCATACGAAAACGCAGATATCACATCGAATACTTACTATGACTGGTTGTTAGACCATGCCTATATGTTCGTTCCTGCGCAAGCGTATGTTGGCAAGTTCTTAGAAACCTTTGCTGAATATCCACCACGTCAAAAAGCAGCAAGCTTTAGCTTGGATCAGGTTATGGAAAAACTTCAAGAGAACCATAATAAGTAAGCTTTGGTTTATTGAAACTGATGTTTGATGAAACTGGTAACACGAAAGAGCTCTTCGGAGCTCTTTTTTTATGAGCATATCGATGAGTAGATATCAGTCGTGAATATGAATCACAACTATCGAGCCCACTGCCACTAAATAATTGTAATTTCATTGTTTTTACGTCTACCTTATTAAGCATAAGGATGTATAAAAACAAGGAATGTTATGTCTGCATGGTTGTGCTCACTAGTGAACGGATTGAAACACCAGCGAGTTGCAGTATTATCCGCAATGTTGTCTTTACCTATGTTGTCGACACTCAGTATCAGTGTGAATGCTAATGAACAAGCTCCAACGATCACTGAAGCTACGCTTATTGGTTCAGGAACTTTAGATGCCAGCTCTCCCAAGGCTACGTATGTCGGTTCTGAAGCATGCGTTGACTGTCACAGCGAAGAAGTGGAAGCGTGGCAAGGCTCTCATCATGATATGGCGATGAAACACGCGACTGATGAGTCCGTTTTGGGCGACTTCAACGATCAAACCGTGACTCATAAAGGAAAGCCCAACCGTTTTTTTCGCAAGGGTGATGAGTTTTGGGTCAACATCGAAGGGCCGGACGGTCAATTCAACGATTACAAAATCAGCTATACCTTTGCCTTCGAGCCTCTACAACAGTACATGGTTGAGTTTGAAGACGGACGCGTACAGTTGATTCCTTTCACTTGGGATTCTCGCACCGAGGACGAAGGCGGCCAACGCTGGTTTCACCTTTACCCTGATACCACCAACACCGATGAGTTTTACTGGACCAACAGTGGCCAGAACTGGAACTTCATGTGTGCCGATTGCCATTCAACAAACCTAGAAAAGAACTACGACAGCGCAAGCAACACCTACAACACCACTTGGTCCGAGATTAATGTTGGTTGTGAGGCGTGTCATGGCCCTGCGAGTGAGCACGTTGAGCAGGCCCAGCTAGCAAAAGCTCAATTGACCAAAGATCAGTCAGCAAAAAACAAGTTAGCCAAATCTAACGGCGGAAAGGACGTTCAAATTTCGGCGCATTATGGTTTCGACCGTGATTTGTCGAAGTCGGTGAAAGAGTGGATCTACCAAGAGGGCAACTCAACCCTGCAACCAAAAGACATCATCCATACCAACCAAGTTCAAACCTGTGCTCAATGCCACAGCCGACGTACTCAGTTAAATGAAACGGGTGACCACGTGAACGGGTCTTTCTTCGATAAGTATCGCTTGAGCTTGATTACCCCTGAGCTTTACCACAACGATGGTCAAATCTACGATGAAGATTACGTTTACGGATCTTTCCTTCAATCCGTGATGGCTGAAAAAGGCGTCACATGTACTAACTGCCACGATCCCCATACCGCTGAACTAAAAATTGCCGAAGAAGCGGTGTGTAGCCAATGTCACATTGCATCAGAGTACACGCCTGAAAAGCACACCTTCCACGAGGCGAATACCGAAGCTTCACAATGTACCACTTGTCACATGCCTGAGACGACTTACATGGAGGTCGACCCAAGACGCGACCACAGTTGGCATATCCCGCGTCCTGATATTAGCCAACACATTAAAACGCCGAACGTGTGTACTAGCTGTCATGAAGATCAAACCGACCAGTGGGCAGATAAGCAAATCGGTGAGTGGTTCCCAGATTCTAAGTATCGTAATCAGCAGCATTTTGCCGTTGCCTTTTATGCTGACTCAATAGGGCACCGAGGTGCAGAGGATGCGTTGGCATACTCGGCTCAGGACTCCAGCTTAAGCAATATCATTCGTGCATCGAGCTTAGAACGTTTGGGCGGCAATACGGGTAAGAATACGCTTATCTCGCTAGCAAGAGCGGTGAAACATGATGATGAGATGATCCGTTTAGGCGTTGTGCAAGGCTCGTCTGGTTTCCCATTCACTGACCGTTGGCAGATTCTAGAGCCGCTACTGAAAGACCCTGTATTATCGATTCGTTCAGAAACCGCAGGTGCATTGGTACGTTATTGGGGAGAAATGAATCCTCTGCAGAAAGACCAAATCAAGCCTACATTGGAAGAGTACATTGAGATACAGCAATTTAATGCCGATAGAGGATTTGGACGTACTAACCTAGGCAACGTTTACCGAGATTTAGGTCAGCACGATAAAGCGATTGAGTTCTATCAAGGTGCTATCGAGATTGAGCCTTACTTCGAAAACAGCTACGCCAACTTGGCGGATTTGTATCGAGCGCAAGGTAACGAAGCAAAAGCGTTGTCGACCTTGAAGCAAGGTATTGAAGCTCAGCCTAAATCGAGTGTTTTGCCATACAGCACAGGGTTATCTCTGCTTCGTGTAAAAGATTACGAACAAGCAACGGAGTACCTTAAACAAGCTGCTGAAACTGCACAAACCGACCCACAATATTGGTATGTGTACGGATTGGCTTTGGAGAAATCGGATGTGCTTGCGGCAAGTCAATCACTGCACAAGGCTTACCAATTTAGCCGCAACCCACAGCACTTGTATGCCCAGTGTGAAGTGTTGGCGCGAAACAGCCATATACCGGGCGTACCAAAGGCGTTTGAGCAATGTATTTCATCACTGAGCAAAGTGGCACCGCCGGAGGCCATTAACCAATTGAAAGCTAAGTTTGAATAAAGCGATGAGGTGAGTTTGGCTATTGTGCTTGCTGCTTATTCCGCTTGTAACCAATTATCGCGCTTATGAGCAATTATCACGTTTATAATTTATCGCGCTGATGAACAATTATCACGTGTATAACTAATAGTTATGGGGCTTGTGAGTAGGATGTACGCAGCCAGATTGAATTAAGGGAAGACCTATGAACCATGCACAACAAGCAATAAACCAACTGATTGAACAAACAGAGAAAAGTGTTATCGGTCAGAGCCACGTCGTTCGGGCTCTGGTGATAGGGTTATTGACTAATGGGCATGTGCTTTTAGAGGGACTTCCCGGTACAGCGAAAACTCGTTCAGTGAAATCGCTGGCGAACCTACTGAACACCAGTTTTGGTCGAATTCAGTTTACGCCTGACCTGCTGCCATCAGATGTAACCGGTACAGAAGTGTATCAAGAGCTTGATGGCAAGCCTCAGCTGCATTTCCAACCGGGTCCTATTTTTAATAGCATCGTTCTGGCCGATGAAGTGAACCGTGCGCCCGCAAAGGTACAAGCGGCTTTACTTGAAGCGATGGCGGAAGGGACGATAACAGTAGGCGGCCAAACTCACATCCTTCCGGATTTGTTCATGGTCTTGGCGACTCAAAACCCGGTTGAACAAGAAGGTACATATCCGCTACCTGAGGCGCAGATGGACCGTTTCATCATGAAAGTGACGGTCGACTACCCAGAAGACGAAGCGGAACGCGACATTATTCGATTGGTGCGCAGTGAAGAGCTGGGCAGCGAGACGAGTTCAGAATTAGTCACCCCACAGCATATTGAACCTGAATTGGTACTTGAAGCGCGCCGCCAACTTCCAGATATTGCGGTTTCTGATTTAGTTGAAAACTACATTGTGGCTTTGGTGATGGCGACTCGTAAGCCAGAGCGTTACCCAGAATCAAATTTGTCTAAATGGATAGAGATTGGTTCAAGCCCACGAGCATCAATCTCATTAGATAAATGTGCCCGCGCTTATGCGTGGCTACAGGGGCGTGACCACGTCACGTTAGATGATGTGCGTGCAATGCTACCCACCGTACTAGGACATCGATTCTCGTTGTCTTATGACGCATTGGCCGATGGTGTTGACCATCAAAGAGTGGTTGAAGAGCTGCTTGATAATGTTGAGATCGGATAACAAGGGGGCGTCATGGCGAAGCCAACACAAGCTCCCAAACCGCAAGGCCTTGATCCACGTTTGTACTGTGATTATTCAAGGTTAGTGCGAATACAGGCTCAAGCTGAGTCGTTTTCTCTACTGCCTCATCTAAAGGCGGGCAGTGTGCTGTCGGGCAGACATAACTCTTTGTTCCGTGGTCGTGGTTTGAATTTTGAGGAGTTACGACACTACCAATTGGGTGATGATATCCGTAATCTCGATTGGAAAGTCACCATGCGAACGGGGAAGCCGCATGTTCGCAGTTACACCGAAGAGAAAGACCGTAATGTGATGATCTGTGTCGATCAGCGCAGTTCGATGTTTTTTGCTTCTCAAAACACCATGAAATCCGTTGTGGCTGCCGAAGTGGCGGCACTGTGTGGGTGGCGAGTGCTAAAAGATGGTGACCGTGTCGGCTTCGTTTTGGTCTCACACCAAAAACTCTTCCACACCAAAGCACAGCGTTCACAGTCTGATTTACTGGCTCAGTTAAAGCACCTTACTAAAGCAAATCAAAGCTTAGACGTGAGTGTGAGTGACAGCGAAGGAGTCGGGTTCAGTCAATGGATTGAACTGATAAAACGAATGAGATTAAAGCAGTCGACCCTGATCTTTATTAGCGATTGGCGCGACTGCCAAGAACAACATCTAGACCGACTCAAACAACTGCAACAACACAATGATATCTTAGCCATTATGGTAACCGATCCATTAGAGCAATCATTGCCTCAAGATTTAGCAAGCGCAAATTGGGTGGTGGGTGATGGTCGCTTTCAACTTAATCTGGATAGCCAATCCAAGGTTAACCTCGCAAGTGAAAGCCTTGCCCAAAAAGCAGCGCTCCAGAAACAGTCCCTTGCTAAATTGATGGCGATGAAAAACCTTCCTTATATCGAATTAGACACTTCGGGCAATCACATATCACAGCTGCAAAAGCTAGTGGGAGGGCGCTAGATGGCCGTTGAACATACGCCTCCAAGTACTTATATCCTTCGCGACCTACATGATGTCGCCATTCCCGAGAGCGTGAGCTGGATACCGCAAACCATTGGTTGGAAGACCCTCGGCGTTATTCTGTTATTGGTCGCTATCTATCTGGCTTATCGTTTGGCGCAGAGATGGTGGAATAACCGTTATCGTAAAGAAGCGCTTCAAGAGCTCATGGTATTGGATGCACGAGACAAGAACTCAACCGAACGAACCTTCAAGGTACTGAAAGTGGTGCTTCGCTACCTAGACAGCAGCAATGCTAAGTTGTTTGGTCAAGCTTATGTGGACCGTTTGAACGCTTACCTGCCTGTTAGTGCTAACACCTGTGAAAACAGCAATGCGTTCTTTGCCGATGAAGTTTCGGAATTATGGATGCAGAACCTAATTGACCCTAATGTTCGTTTGAGCTTTGAACAACGTTTAGAAGTGATTCAAACCGCGATGATGTGGCTAAAACTTCATAAACCAGATCTACAAGCGAAACCGGATGTACAAGCAAAACCAGAGGGGCAAGACAATGTTTGATGTTTTATCTTCCAGCTTTGAATTTGCGCATCCGCTGTGGTTTATTGCGATACCTCTGCCTTTGTTGGTCTACTTCGCTGTGCCAGCTTATCGAACCAAGCAAATGGCCATCAAGGTGCCATTTTTCAGTGAATTGGTTGAAGCTATTGGTGAAGCGCCGTCTGAAGGGGCAAGCCAGCTAACACCAAGCTGGTGGCAACGAACCACGCTCATTATTACTTGGGCATTAGTGGTGTGTGCGCTCGCTAAACCAACCATTCTTGGTGAGCCGCAAGTTCGCGAACAATTAGGTCGTGATGTGATGGTAGTGGTCGATTTATCTGGCTCAATGGCAGAACAAGACTTTACCTCTAAGCGGGGCGATAAAATATCTCGTTTGGACGCGACCAAAGAAGTGTTGGCTGATTTTGCGACTACCCGAAAAGGGGACCGACTCGGTTTGATTCTTTTTGGTGATGCAGCGTTTGTACAAACACCGTTTACAGCTGACCAAGATGTGTGGCTTGAACTGCTTAATCAAACCGATGTGGCGATGGCAGGACAAAGCACGCACTTAGGTGATGCGATTGGCTTGGCGATTAAGGTGTTTGAACAAAGCGAAAAGCAGAGTGCTGCGGTTCAAGATTCAAGTATTGATGCGAACGTGAAAGAGAAAGTTGTGATTGTGCTAACTGATGGCAATGACACCGGAAGCTTTGTTGAGCCTATCGATGCCGCAAAAGTTGCTAAGGCTAAGGGCGTTCGAATTCACGTTATTGCGATGGGCGATCCGCAAACCGTTGGTGAAGTGGCTCTGGATATGGAAACCATCAAGCGAGTGGCTCAAGAGTCTGGTGGCGAAGCCTTTGAGGCGCTTAACCGCGACGAACTGACCAAAGCCTACGCTCAAATCGGTGAACTAGAACCACAGTTATATGAAAGTACCACTTATCGTCCTAAACAGGGGTTACATCATTACTTGATGGCCATTGTTGTTGTGATGTATTTGACTGCGTTTAGCTTGGCGACAATCCGTAGAAGATCGCTTTTGGTTTCTTCAAAGAAAAATTTGAAAGGAGAGAATGATGCCTGATTCTCTCACTCTGCAACAGTTCTTTACCCAGTTTCATTTTATCCGACCTTTGTGGTTGTTGGCCTTTATTCCGATGTTCTTCCTGTTATGGGTTCGTTGGAGAGAAGAGACCAAACCAACGTGGAAAGACATTCTACCTGCACACTTACGTGATGCATTGACCATTGGTGAAACAGGCTGGCGTAGGCAGCTGCCATTGAAGCTATTGGTGGTGATTGTAACTATCGCCATCATTATCTGTTCTGGCCCAACATGGCAACGTGAGGCTTCGCCTTTTGGTGAAGACAAAGCGTCGATGTTGGTTGTGCTTGATAACAGTGAATCTATGCTCGCTAAAGACTTACCACCGAGTCGCTTGGAACGATCTAAGCAGAAGATTAGAGACTTATTAGCAGCTCGGAAAGGCGGTAATACGGGCTTAGTTGTTTACGCAGGCAGCGCACACGTCGCGATGCCCGTTACTCAAGACAGCAAGGTATTCGAACCGTTTCTAGCGGCTATCACACCCGATATCATGCCGGTATCAGGTAAGTCAGCAGAAGAAGCACTGCCATTGATTAATCAACAACTGTCTGGTGAGTTAGGCTCTTCTGTACTGCTGGTATCAGATGGTGTCAACCCAAGCACCATTAGGGCGTACGAGAGTTTCTTTAACGACAATCCGTATCAGTTGCTCATTCTCGCCGCAGGAAACAGTAATGTGGTGAGCGATAACCCAGTCGACCTAGATTCACTGCGTAACTTAGCGAGTAAGACGGGTGGACGAGTGGTTGAGGTGACCGTTGATGATTCGGATATCCAACAACTGAACAGAGCGGTTGAAAGAAACATGCAGCTCAACGGCGAATCTTCAATGCCTTGGAAAGACATGGGCTATGGCTTGCTTATCCCAATGGCGATTATCATGTTGTTGTGGTTCAGAAAAGGATGGCTGGTGCAGTGGTGTGTCGTTGGTCTAGTGATTTCGGGCAGCATCTATTCACCAAGCACTTTTGCGAAAACAGTCAACTTAACTGCTGAGAAACCCGTTGTGGTGGAGTCGGTTACGGCTTGGGACAAAACAGCTCAATGGTGGTGGGACTTATGGTTAACGCCCGATCAGCAAGGTCAACGCCTGTTGAATCAGAAAGAATATCTTCAAGCTGCCAAACATTTTACTGACCCAATGCGAAAGGGCGCGGCTTATTACTATGCTCGTGATTTTAAGCTCGCTCACAGTGCATTCCTGCAAACCAAAACTGACCTTGGTTTATACAACGCGGCGAGTGCGTTAGCCAGACAGCGTGAATATCTTGCGGCGCGAGACCTTTTGAAATTATTAAGCGAGAAAGAGGATCTGTCACCAGAACTAAGAACGGATGTGGAAAACAATCTTGCTGTGCTTAGTGGGATTGTCGAAGAGGTTAACCGAACCAGTGAAAGTCAGTCCGGGACCACAGATGGCCCTGAAGAGTCTTTAGAACTCGAAGACGATCAGCCGCGAACGGGTGATGGCGCTGAAGAAGAAACGGTAGCGGAATTGATGCTCAAGGAAACGCTTAATGCCAATGAAATTTTGGGTAGCCAAGAGCTTGCCGATAAGTGGTTAAAACGAGTCGAAGCGGACCCTAAGTTCTTCTTAAAGTCCAAGTTCCAAATTCAATTAAGAGATCCTGCCCCTTCGATCGAGCAGATGCGAAAACAAGAACAGACGGCAAAACAGGAGCAAATACAATGAGTCGATATGATTTAGCTCTTGAAATGGTTCAAACAAAGGTAGGGTGCTCAGAGTCCTTTAAACTAACCAAGACCTTGCTTGTGTCGATGGTTCTATTGATTAGCACTGTTTTCCCTACACTTGCTTCTGAGACGGATATCTATGATCTGCAGAAGAGTGGTGATGTTGAACTGATCGCTTGGGTTGGAGAAAAACCGAAGTCAGGCGATAAGATAACGCCAGCGAAAGTCAGCGTTAATGAGCAAGTGATTCTGAATATTGAGGTGGCGACCCCTCGCTGGCTAACGGGTGGTACGCGAATTGGCAGCATCGAAATCCCGAATGTTATTGCTAAGCAGCGCAACCAACTCGCGACGAACTACACAGAGCGAGTGGGTGGCACAACATGGTCACGTCAACGTTGGGAAGTGACGCTTTATCCGATGACTTCTGGCGAGTTTGTGATTCCTACAGTGCCTGTTCGTATTCAAGTGTCAGCTCCTGATGGGTCAAACGTTGGTGGCACGCTTTATACGCAGCCGATTAAGTTTGAAGCCTCATTACCGTCTGGTTTGTTAAGCGATGAATCGCCTTGGTTTTCAGCGACAGACGTGGATGTTGAGCAGCAATGGCAACGTTCGAACGAAGACTTAAAAGTGGGTGATGCGGTTACTCGAACCGTGACGATCAAAGCGAAAGACAGTTTGTCGGTGTTACTTCCCAATGTGTTGACCAATGAATCGACACAGCAATATCAAGCTTACCCGCAACCTAATCGTTTAGATGACACACAAGAACGTGGTGATTATCGCTCAAGCCGAGTTGAAGAGACGGTATATGTTATTCAGCAGGGTGGTGAATTTACGTTGCCAGAGTTTTCATTTCAGTGGTGGGACAGCAAAAATCAACGGCTTGAAAACGTGGTGATAAAAGGAGAAGTATTTGAAGCCAAACACACAGTCCAATCTTTCATCAAAGCCTACATGTCGGTGTTTATTACTGTTGGTTTGGCGTTATTAGTCTGCATTGCGTTGATTGTTTCCGTTAAGCGTTACTACGCAAATCGTCCAACACCAAGTTGGTTGGTATTACGTCGTTTACTCAAGCAAGGTAATTGGCCTGCATTGAGAACCTTTATCTATCGTCAATTAAGAAACCAAACCTCTCAGCTAGAGCTGGATAAAGCGAACGAACAAAAGCGTTGGATAGAAGACAGTGAATCCCTCCAACAAGGGCGAGAAGACAAAAACGTATTTACTCGTTTGTGGAGAGGGTTACGTAACTTACCCAATGACACATCAAACTCAAGCAATTCTCGTTCAATTTTCGACCGCTTGAAAATCCCTAAAGCCTTGCCAAACTTAAAAGATAGAACTAAGTAGCAAACTTTAGTTATTCGCATCGAACAAAATCGGCAGGCTCTCTACTATAGGGGACCTGCTTCTTTAATATGGAACTGTATGAAAAGCACCGAACTCAATTTAATTCCTATATTTGTTGCTATCTATGAAGAGCAGAACTTATCTAGGGCTGCTAATCGCATGGATATAAGCCAACCTGCTGTGAGCAAAGCGCTTGCACGGTTGCGAGATATCTATGACGAGCCACTGTTTCACCGTACCACATCAGGCGTAGAGCCAACCACATTCGCTATTGATATCTATCCGGCAATGGCCGCTGCGCTTAAAAATTTCACTTCTACCTTATCCGCATCAAGAGATTTCGACCCCAAAACTTCAGGGCGCGTGTATTCAATTGCCTGCGTCTCGGCGGCGAGCTACGAAATGATGCCAAGAGTGATGCAGTTAATCAGCCAAGTTGCACCTGGTATCGCGTTAGAAGTTCACCCTCTATTTACGGAAGATTACGAGTCTGATTTAAGGCTTCAAAGACACGATGTTATTATCGATATGACACCTAAAGGAAGAACCATGCTCAAGCATGAGGTGATCTCTAAAGAGGAACTGGTGGTGGTGTGCCGCAAAGACCATCCTACGATTGGTGATACGATCGATATGGAGCAGTTCCTATCAGTTGAGCATGTGGTTGTATCTCGTTGGCATGCACGTAAAAGCTTATTGAGTTCTGAACACTACAGTGACCTTGAAAAGCGCAGAATAGTCTATCGCGCTGCGGGTGTTGTTGAGATGCTGCCAGTTATTGAGGGCTCTGATTACATCGGAGTGTTACCTATGTCATCGGTGCGTTGTTTTTCTGAAAAGTACTCGGTTAAAACACTACCACTACCATTCGAATTGGAAGACCTCGATATGTGTATGATTTGGCACCCGAGTCGCACTAATGAACCTAGCCACAAGTGGTTGCGGGCTAAGATCAAAGCGGCAGCAAAAGACATATCAAGTTAGCCTTTGAAGGGAGTTTAATGGAAAATGTTTGTGCGAATAGCCGTTATTCCTAGCACTGACATACGTTGATTGCCTAACAACAGGCAATCAAAAAGAGCCGCTTATCTGTTTTGACTGAGTCAGTCTGAATTGATAAGTGGCTCTTTTACTTGGTGTGGGTTTCGACATTAAAACTAAGAAACCTTAATGACGTCTATTATTCGGTAATTTCTTGCAGCACCTCTCCAATTGATCCACTTGGTTGGGTTATCCCTAGTTTGTTCGAAAGTGTTGGCGCGATGTCGTATGGCGTGATTGCCCGCGAGATCTTCTGAGCTTCAACGTCGTAGCCTGCGAAGATTACAGGCACATGCGTATCGTACTTCCATGGCGAGCCATGTGTAGAGGCTATTTGAAGGCCTTCCATGTCGTTAATGTAACTACGCGGTGCAAATACCACATACACATCGCCAGAACGAGCTGGGTGGTAGTTGTTCTTAATGAGCTGCATTACATGAGTATCAGGTACTCGGTTTGCCGCGATATCACTGCTTGATACGGCAAACGCCACTCCCTTCACTTTCGCTATTTCATCGGCGATCGCTTCCTGTACTTTAGCTAGGTCAAGTTTCTTCTCTGCGATTAAATCGTGATTCAGATAAATATAAGGCTGTGCGTACAAGCGTATTGCGTCTTTGGATAAACCAAACTCATCCTTCAACCTTTGCTCTACGCCACTCGAGAGCAGTGTGTCTTTATTGAAGTATTGAGCTTGATTGAAGCCAAGCGCATTTGCCGCAGGTGAAGATTCAGGTACACCGTGGTCGGCAGACAACACAATTAGTGTATTCTTTAGTCCGACTTGGTGATCAACGGTTTTAAGAAGCTTGGCGATCGTCTTATCGAGTCGAATTAGGTTGTCTTCTGTCTCTAGGCTTTCAGGGCCGTATAAGTGCACCACGTAGTCGTTTGATGAAAAACTTACAGACAGGTAATCGGTCACGTCACCTTGACCTAGCTTCTCTTGCATCAACAGTGTGCTTGCAAAGTTTTCTGTGATTTCATCGCCAGCCGGGCTAACGGTTAGCGTTGTGCTGTAGTACTTGTAACTCGCGGGGCCATAAGGGTGAGGGAAGGTGCGTTGGAAATCACCGAGTTTCACTTTGTGTTCGGTATCGTGCTCTTGCAGCGTGTAGTTTTCACGTGGTAATGAGAGCTCCCATTTCTGTTTCGAGTACTCTGCAGCAATCGCTTTCTCGTTCCAACGTGATACCCAATCTGGATACTCGTCGTAGTAATAGTTGCTGGTGACAAACTCAGATTGCGCTTTGGAGAACCAGAAGGCTTTACCACTGTGTCCCGCCAATGAGATTGCGCCGCGGTCTTTCACGGATACACCGAACACTTTTGATTTGCCACTATTGGAAATTGTCAGCTCGTCACCAAACGTGGTGGCAAGTATAGGCTCTGGAGATCGCCCATCACCTTGTGCTGTCTTCTGAGTTGGGTCGATCTCAGTTGCTTTATCGACACCCGCACCAGAGGTCAACATTTTGTAGTTACCGTCTTCTACGTTATACACCAAACGTTCTTCGCTACGGTCATACCAAACGTTACCTACCATGCCGTGTACGCTCGGTGGAGCGCCGGTTGCAAGCGACACATGGCCCACGATCGTTTCCGTGTTGCCATGTTGATAGTTCGCGTTGGTGTAGTAAGTACCGTCATCCATTAAGTACCGGAAACCACCTTCACCGAAGTTGTGCTTATATCGTTCGATAAGATCTGCGCGCAGGCCATCTACCGTGATTTGAAGGACTAGATTTGGCTTCTCTGCTGCTGAGACAGGGAAGGCACAGAGTAACGCGAGTGTAAGTCCTGAAAGCTTGGTGTATTGCATAGAAGTTCCTTATTCAGCGTTGCCGCAGAGTTCTAACGTTTGGTCAGATTTCTAACGTGTGTCAAATTTCTAATGTGTGTATAGTGCAAGTCGTATTTTAGTATCGCTTGTGAAGATTGTTGATTCATAACCGTTGGCACCTTTAGTTAGTTCATTCTTTAACTAGCTCACAGCTTTAGCTAGTTCGTATCCTTAACTAAACGCAGGCCCATATCTGACATAGTGATCGATTGGCTTGCGAAGTCGCGACGGTAACTTTCAGATTCGTTTTCGTCATAAGCAAAGCTGCCACCGCGAACCGATTTATGTGATAAACCAACGTCGCTGTGTTTTGCGTTGTTAGGATTGTCTGTTGGACCGAATCGGTAGAAGGTGTCATCGAAGGCATCAATCACAAACTCACCCACGTTTCCGGTCATGTCATATAAGCCTAGTTCATTTGGCTTCTTTAGCCCGACTGGATGTGCGCTATTTTTAGAATTTGCTGAGTACCACGCAACATCATCTAAGTTATTGGAACCACTGTAAGTATAGCCTTTGCTCTTGTTGCCACCTTTCGCTGCAAATTCCCATTCAGCTTCAGTCGGCAGACGGTATTCTTCACCTGTAAGTTCGTTCAATTGTTCAACGAAGTAGTTCGCCTGTTGCCAACTTAAGTTATTGACCGGAACTTGTGGGTTTTGGAAATAACTGAGAGATGAACCCATCACCGATTCGAACAATTCTTGAGTCACCTCAAACTTCGCAATGTAGAAACTATCTACAGTTATATCTCGCGCTGGTTGTTCTGCTTTGGTCGCTTCAGGATCGTTCGAACCCATGGTGAATGTACCACCTTCAACTAGCACCATCTCTTGGTCGATTTGTTGGGCGATAGGGTGTGTAGGCACGCTCGCACAGCCGCTTAGGAAAATAGTCATGGTGACGCTGCTGATCGCCGCTAATTGTTTGTAATTGAAAAATTTCATCACGTGCCTCGAATGTTCGAAATAGAGGGCAATTTTAACGTTTAAGGTCATTCCTATTGGTTATAAAGGGTATAACATGCCACTGATTGAAATAGGCATTATGATGGCTACAGACACTAAGATAGGTAGATAAATCATGCACATTACTCAAGGTCCACAATACAATGGTAAAGCGTCTAAACGCTTGCATGTTATGGCTAAGCCAATTGGCGCAGCGTGCAACATCGACTGTAAATATTGTTATTACCTAAGTAAGCAAGATTTGTTGGAGTACAAGAAAGGCAGTTCTCCGAGAATGGATGATGAGACACTAGAAACCTACATCCGACAATATATCGAAGGTCAAAACACGCCTGAAATTATCTTCTCATGGCAGGGCGGCGAGCCAACTATGCTGGGTTTAGCGTACTTTGAAAGAGTGGTTGAGCTACAAAAAAAGTACCAGCCTGAAGGTGTGTTGATTTCTAATGACCTACAAACCAACGGCACACTGCTCAATGACGATTGGGGCCGATTCTTAGCAAAGAATAACTTCCTGATCGGCTTGAGTATTGATGGTCCTGAAATGCTGCACAATGCCTATCGTGTTAACAGAGCAGGCCGTGGCACATTCAAACAAGTGATGGCGGCGGTTGAGTTGCTGCACAAACATCAAGTTAAATTTGCAACGTTGACTTGTGTGAATAACCTCACCAGTCAAAATGCACTTGAGGTGTATCGCTTCTTACGTGATGTGGTGAAGTCACCGCAAATGCAGTTTATTCCTATCGTTGAACAGAAAACCTTTAGAACGGTTGCGCCACAAACATCCCAAGTGAGTGAGCAGCTAAAACAAGGCGACAAACGCCTGATCCCCGGCCATAAAGATTCGATCATGGAATCGTGGTGTGTGTCGGACTTGGCTTGGGGTAACTTCCTGATCTCTGTGTTTGATGAGTGGGCGAAGAACGACATCGGTAAAGTGTTCGTTCAGTATTTTGAAGCGAGCTTAGAAACGTGGATTGGTCGTCCGAATCCGCTTTGCACTCTGAATGAGATCTGCGGTAAAGGCCTAGCGATGGAGCCAAACGGTGATGTGTTCTCTTGTGACCACTACGTTTACCCTGAATACAAAATTGGCAATATCCACCACGAGAAGCTTGATGATTTGGCGTACAGCGCACCACAGCAAAAGTTTGGTTTTGCTAAATCACGCACAATGACCAGTCAATGTCAGCAGTGTGAGTACAAGTTTGCTTGTCATGGTGAATGTCCGAAAAACCGCTTTATCAAAACTCGCGCAGGTGAACCGGGCTTGAACTACTTATGTGCTGGTTGGCACAAGTTCTTTTCTCATGTCGACAAGTCGATGGCTTATATCGCTCGTGCGATGGGGCACTCAGTGGCTCATGGCAAATTCAGTGACTCGGTATTGATGGCGCATCGTGCAAAACAGGCGCAACAAGCTACGTTCGAGACCAAGTTTTAACTCGTTTTTTGGGTCAACGGCCCAAGATAAATTTAATCAGATACGAGTCTAAGGACAGGCTAAGTTCTCCAGTTTAAGGTAATACTATGATGAAGAAGAGTTTAGCGACGGCTGTTGCTCTATTAGTTTCAACGTCCGCATTGATATCAACGTCTGCATTGATATCAACGTCTGCATTGATTTCAACGTCAGCAATGGCTGCCAATAGCGTTCAACAAACCGTTGACGCGCCAGCACAAAATATCAATCAAGTGCTTGAAATGACGGACACACAAACCCGAATTCAACAGTTGTCTTACATGGCTCAAGATCAGAATCAATCCGTTGAAAATCGTACTGGTGCACTGCAAGAACTTGCTTCATACCCAAGCCAAAATGCGCTGGTGGCGGTTGCAAGAGGCTTAAAAGATCAAAACCCTGAAGTTCGTGAAGCGGCGGTTATCGGTTCTGAACCTTACCAACTGGAGCATCGTTGGGCGTTAGTTTCGCCTTTGCTGAGCGATACAGACTCTATGGTTCGTCATTCAGCAACATCGAACTTAGTTCGTGATTACAATACGTTAGATAAAGAACAGAAAGCACAAATCGAACAACCTGTCGCTGAGTTAATAACATTCTTGGAATCACAAGAATCTGAAAAGTTTCAATTGTTGTTCGCTGACGTGCTCCGTTGGCACAATGAATGGGATAAAGCGGAAACGATTTATCTTGAGTTGATTAATACTCACCAGAAAGACCCTCAAGTTTGGCTGAGCTACGCGGATAACTTCCGAGCTCTGAATAAAGATCAACAAGCGGTCGAGGTGTTGGATCGTGGTTTGAAGAACGTGCCGGACAATGCAGCGATGCACTATTCTAAATCATTAACTTTGGTTCGCCTTGAAGACAAGGCAGCAGCAGCCAAAGAGATTGAAGTAGCAGCAGAACTTGCAAAAGATAACAGCTACTACTGGTACTTGAATGGGGTACTACAAGAAGAGCTGGATATCGACAAATCGACTAAATCGTTCGAGAAGGCGTATTTGATCTCTGGTTCTCCGGAGCAGTTATACGCGGTATGTGATATTTACGTGCGATACGGCAACGACAAGACCGATGATTGCTTAAGTGAGCTAGGTAAAGTGGCTCCTGACTATGTTATTGAGCAGCTGAAAGAGAAGCGAGTAGCGCCAAGCTCATAATATTTGAATGAGTAAATAGATAAGCCGCTTATGAAAAGCCAGTCGAAATATTCGACTGGCTTTTTTGGATCTAGAGTTCTGCTTGGAATGTGGTTTTAAAGCAAGGCACAAGTTGGAAACATTTAAAGTGGGTGAGCTTATTCTCTCACCCCTTAAGTTAAATTATTCGCCCATTGAGGTGGATGCACGGCGTCTGTCTGTCGCGCCATGGATCTTGCCATCTTTGATTTCAATGGCGTTCAAACCGCTGACCACTGGAATGACATGTACTGGGTAACCGAGCTGCATAAATTCTGGAACCAACATTTCAGCGTAAGTCTTCTTCTCGACCAATAAACCCGTTGGGTCATAAGGTTTGGTGCGATCTATCTTGGTGCCGTATTGGATGTTTGGAAGGTCAATTGCTTCCTGCGCAGACAGATCCCAATCTAAAACACCAACCACGGTTTTTAACACATACCCCGGAATTTGTGAGCTACCAGGAGAACCAACCACTAAACGCAGGTCGTCTTTTTTATCCATAACCATTAACGGGGTGATCGCGGAACGAGGTCGCTTACCTGCTTCAATAGAGTTTTGAGTCGGTTTACCGTTTATGGTGGGTTTGGTGGAGAAGTTTGCCATTTGTGCGTTAAGAATCACACCATCGACCATTACCCCTGATCCCATACCTGTTCCGACGGTGCTGGTCATTGCAATGGCATTACCGTCTTTGTCGATGATGGATATGTGCCCGGTATCTTGGCTCTCAAAACCTTGATACTGAGCGTAATCAGTATCGGTTAGCTTGCCTGCTTTTGGCTTTGTTTTCGCAATACCAGTCTCTGGAATGAGCTTACGTCGCTCGTCGATGTAGGCTTTGTCGAGTAGGGCAGCAACTGGCGCTTCGATGTAATCTGGATCACCCGCATAAGCGATGCGATCGGCTTTGGCGATTCTCATGGCTTCGGTCATCAAGCGCCAAGGTTCAACATCAGTTTTAGACATGTCGGCTAAGTCATAGGCTTCGAGCATTTCAAGGCTTTGAGCAACCATCACGCCACCAGAGGCTGGATAACCGAACGAGACAATCTTGTTGCCTCGGTAGTCGCTTTCAATAACCTCACGCTGTTTGACTTGGTATTGTGCAAAATCTTCAATAGAGAGCTTTGCGTGGTCGGCATCGATTCTGTTGTTCACAGTTTCAACGATGTGCTTACCAAACTCGCCACCATAAAGGTACTTATCGCCTTGTTGAGCAATGTTGCTAAGAGTGTCAGCAAGCTTTGGGTTCTTCATCAATGTACCGGTTGGTTTGATTTGGTCGTCACTCCAATACAGGGCTTCGATTTCTGGATCTTCAATCAATCGTTCTTGTTCACGAACCACGATGTCGTAGGTGTAGCTGTTCATCGCGTAACCCTTGCTTGCCAGTTCAATCGCGGGTTGAACAAGCTCAGACCATGGTAGCTTTCCGTATTGTTGATGAGTGCTATAGAGCAAACGAAGCGTGCCGGGAACGGCTACAGATCTTGGTCCTAAAATCTCATTTCGACTGAGTGCTTCTCCATTTTCAATGAACATGTCTGGAGTGGCACTTGACGGGGCTTCATCACGCCCATCCAGTGCGAGAAATTGATCTTTGTCTTTTTGATAAAACAACGCAAAAGTACCACCGCCAATCCCAGTCATATCCGGTTCAACCACCGACATTGTCATCTGCATCGCCACCATCGCATCGACCGCATTACCGCCTTGCTTAAGTACCGAATACCCGGTGCTGCTTACGTATGGATTCGTTGCACTTACCATAAACTCTTCGCCAGTTTCGTCTGGCGTAATTGGAAAAGGATTTGGCTCAGCCGCGAAACCGACCGCTGAAACCAAACTTAAAGATAAAGTCGCTATTCGCATGCGTTCTCCGTTTAAGGTATCTGTTTATTCGCTCTTAGGTTGACTGGATAAAGGCGGTGAAGTTCGTGAGTTTGCAGCCTTCTTACACAATGCTGACGCTGCTGACAGAACCATTAAATAGTAGAGAATTTTGTGGTTCAAATTTATTACGAAGCTAAATGTAAGAGGAAACTTGGGTTCTTAATATTGACTTAACTATCGTGAAATCCCCACTTATGAATAACTAAAGCGAGTTTGGAACATGATGAATTTCAGTCTTATGGTGAGGTGTTCAGCTTGATGTTGAGTTCCTTTTTAACAAAGAACTCAATTATACCCGCTGATTTATATGGTTATTCTCGTTTATATGATGATTTGTAAATAGTATTAACATTTCTGTCACTATTTTCGTTGTAACAGATTGATATACTGGTCAGATCTGTTATTGTTCAAAATACATGTGCGGTTCACCATACTGTTTAGCAAAGGGAGTTTATGTTTACACTATCGATTAAAAATAGGATTTTGGCTTTATGTTTAGTGTCGCTAGTAGGATTTACTAGTATTCTATTTGTCGGAGGGGATACGTTAACCAGTAACACCCAGCAGGTTAATCGAATTGACCAAGTTACTTATCCGGTTATGAATGCGGCTTCATTGAATAGTGTATTAATTTCTCAATTAGCTGAGCGCTTTAATTTGGCAGTGATTCTAGGCGATGAAGAGATTTTGGAGATGAACAAGCAAACTCTCGCTGAGATTCAAAATAACTTCAACATTCAAACCTCTCTCGATCCTTCGTTACAGAGCTCATCTGCACTTCTGAAAAATAAAACCAATCAATATTTTGAGTTAGCTTACCGAATTGCTCAAGGCATGATAGATGAAGAGATCAGCCTTAGTGAAGCCGGGCGTCTTGCAAAACAGAGCACCGCAATCTTAGATGAGCTTACTTTGGGTATGCATGAGTTTTCTTTGGCTCGTCAATCAGAGTTTGAAAGCGCAGTGCAAGATTTAGAATCAAACAATAAAAAAGCTAACCAAATCATGAGCGTGTCCGGTGCTGTAGCCATGCTTGCGATGTGTATCTTTGGTTGGTTTGTGGTGAAAGGTATACGTAGAGATCTCGCGAATATCAGTGACAAAATGCGTGATATTGCTGAAGGAGATGGAGACTTAACGGTTCGTCTTCAGCATGAAAAAAATGACGAACTGAAACCTTTAGTAGAGTCGTTCAATAGCTTTGTCTCTCATTTACAGCAGAACGTCACACACACTATAGGTAACGTTACTCAGCTGGACACGATCTCTGGTTCACTTGTTAAATCAAGTCAAGTAACAAGTCAATTGTCGACTAAGCAGCACCTCTCTATTGAAGAAGTATCAAGCTCATTAAATCAGTTGTTTCTTGCCGCTAGAGAAATCGCTACGAACGCTAATGATGCTTCGACTTCAGCTTCCAGTGCGAGTGAGCAAGCAAGCTTAGGAGAACAGCAAGTCAAGAGTACGATTTTAGCCGTTCAAGAATTAACGCATGATGTAAGTAATGCATCGCTAGTGGTTAAACAGCTAAATGACAACACACAAAGTGCAGGCTCAATACTTGAGTCGATCAGTTCGATTGCAGAGCAAACCAACTTGCTTGCGCTCAATGCGGCAATTGAAGCTGCACGCGCTGGTGAACAAGGCCGTGGCTTCGCTGTCGTTGCTGATGAAGTAAGAACGTTAGCATCAAGAACTCAATCATCTACACAAGAAATTCAATCTGTACTCTTACAGTTACAAGACCAAGCAAAAACCGCGTCATCGATTATTTCTGATAGCGTAGTTAAAGCTGAAACTTGTGTTGAAAAATCAATTGTCGCGGAAAATTCTCTGCAGAAAATCACTTCAGATATTATCGAAATCAGTCAACGAAACGAAAGTATTGCCGCTGCGACTGAAGAGCAGGAGCAAACCTCAACTCGCATTGAAACTTTTGTCGAAGAAATTCGTAAGATGGCAGAAGGCACCAGTAACAGTGTTCAGCAAGTGGACGCCGTGGCGCAAGATATTCAAAAAGTGACTCGTAATCTTTCAACACTAACTGGCCACTTTAAAGTCAGTTAAGTTCCCTAGAATCATTCCCTCTTTCTTTTCGGCTATGCCTTAAGGAGGGCGGGAGTATGCCCCCAATATGGGCTGATTATACAAAAACAATTATATAAAAAACAAAAATCACATAACAATTGGAGTTAGTTATGAAGAAGACAGTGGTTGCTGCCCTAATAAGTATGGCGTTTGGAGCAAATGCTGCAAACATGGATGATCTTCGAATTAGTGGGTTTGGTTCTGTAGGCATCGGTAAGTCAGACAATGCGATAGGTTATGCGGGTTACACCGACGAAAAATTAGATTGGGAGCAAGAGACATTAGCAGGCTTACAATTTGATTTTCAAGTAAATGAGCGTGCTAAGTTCGTGACGCAAATCGTTGCAAACAGCCGTTATGATTATGAGCCAAAAATTGAAATGGCTTATGCCTCTTATGATTTTGAGGCCTTCACAGCTCGAGCAGGTAAGTTGCGTTTACCTTTGTTTTTCTACTCAGATTACACCGATCTTGGTTATGCATACCCTATGATCAGACCTTCTCAAGAATTGTATGAAAACATTGTTTTGAAGGGCTACACGGGTGCTGATTTATTGATTCCGATTGAACTTGAAGATTCAAGTATTCTTCTTCAGCCAGTGGTTGGTATCGGTACTATTGATGAAGATGATTCAATCGTTGGCGAAGTGAAATTGGACAAACTGTTTGGTATCAGTGCCAACTGGAACGTTGATGATTTTACTTTCCGTGGTTCGTACTTTGTTGCTGAGTCAAACCCTTCTTGTGATTTCCAAAATCCACTATCAAACCCTTACTGTCAGTTGGGTGCGATCTTAGATAGCCAAGATGGTCAGTTTATTTCTCTAGGCGCTCAATATGATAACGGTGATTTGCTAGTCAATGTAGAAGCCGCTGACGTTCAATTAGAAGGCCAATTTTATGATTATCAGTCGGTTTCTGGCTTAGTAGGTTACCGAATTAATGAGTTTACGCCTTATGTTTCTGTAAGCTGGGTTGAAACAACGGATAACGAAGAGCGTGAGGGTATGACCAGTACGGCCGTGAAGGAATCGATGAATTATGAACGTATTTCTTACTCTGTAGGTAGCCGTTGGGATTTCGCTAAGAACATGTCTTTAAAAGCGGATGTGACCTATGTCGATTACCGCGATACAAGTGGCGGTTTCCAAAGCAATGTTGAGACAACTGCGGATCCAAGAATTGCAACGGGTAACTACCTTGAAGACAGCTCTATTGTCTATTCAGCACGTCTTGATTTCGTATTCTAAGGAGGCAACATGAAAAGTTTACTGGCAGCAATAACCGTAGCGGTTCTTTCATTTAACGCTTCTGCTGGAATGGTAGTGATTGGTAACAATGCAGGTGTTGATTCTCTATCTAAATCTGACGTTAAAAAGTTATTCATGGGTAAGAAAAGCAAGCTATCGAATGGTACCAAAGCACAGATCATCGAGCTGGCCGATGGTTCTGAAGGTAGACTAGCTTTCCATGAGGTGGCGACGGGACGCAGCGAATCACAACTTCAATCAGCGTGGTCGCGACTTGTATTTACCGGTAAAGCTGAAGCGCCAATCCAGGTTGCAGACTACAACGAAGCAATCACTACGGTTGCTTCAAAAACCAACGCAATTGGTTATGTCGACGAAGCCGCTGTAACAGGTGACGTGAAAGTAATATTTAAATACTAAGCGCTGTTTGCTTACCAATATTAAAAAGCCCAAGGTTATTTAATTAACTTGGGCTTTTATTTCTAATGACGATTAATTTCACGCTTGATTAGAAAACGAAACTCAACATGATGGTGTAAAGCATGGCATCCCTGTCACCCGTTGGGGTATCGATAAATACGCCATTTGATTTTTTCGATTCAAAGTACTGAACTTCGCCATTGATAGAAACGTTTGGCAGAACATCGTAATCAACGCCGACTAAATAACTATTTCCGTTTAAATGCTCATGGTCGTCAAATTGTGCACCATACACAACGTAAGGAGTGAATGCTCCTAAGTGGTATCCAAGACTGGCGTACATGGATGAAGAGAAGTCACTGATTTGTCCTTCACTTGTCAAAACAAATTGACCCAGTTCGTATTCTGCTCCTAATGACCAAAGTTGGATATGCTGGTTATCTTGCTCAGTTCTGAATGGGGTCGGTACTCCGGGAATTGTTGTGATAACAATCTGATCGAAATTTGAATCTAGGAAAGATAAATTCCAACGGTAGCTATCACCGCTTAGCTGCAGATTTGCGCCGAGCATGCGATTGGTTTCAAATTCCAGTTTTGTAGTCGAGTTGAAATCTACGTCATTTTTATCTTTTATGCCGATAAACGGAGTAAGTGAAAGAGTAGCTTCGTCACTGACATCGTGAGTCCAGCTCACTTTTATGCCATTGAAAGCTGTGATTCCGAGAACGCTGTTATATACCTCTGTAGGGGGTCTCGCGGTCATATAGGCTTGGCCGACATAGTAGTATTCAGAGGCAAGGAACAGTGGCAGCCTTAAGCGTCCAATACTTACATCGAAGTCGTTAAACTCGTATCCGAGGTAAGCCCATTCGAGTTGAGGGTCACTCCAATCATATTGGGGTGGCTTGACAACTTGTACGGAAGCTTTGAATGAGTTGTAAAAGTAATCTAGTTGAACACCAAATGTGGTGTCACAGTCGTAGCAATTTTCGTCGGTAAAACCGCGAGTGATCATCAAGGGGGTTTCATTGTCGGACTTAGCCCAGGATGTTGAACCGAAGCCACTCAAGGATAAATTATCGGTAAGTTCGATATTCGCAAAAGCCGGAGAGGCCATTGAGGCACATAACACTGACGTAATTATTCTTTTCATATTATTTCTCCGAACTTATAACGTAGAGAATGTTGGCATTTTGAGGAACCGAAGAGAGTGGGGAGTAACCAATACGGTTTGGTTTGTCATCAAGCCAGTCCACTAAGCTGTCGGTTGACGCCGTTTTGATTTCTCTTGGATAACGCGCTTTTCCTGAAAAAGATAAACCAGCCCAGTGTGCATTCATTTGAGCGGCATTTTTTCCAAGCAAAAGCTGATAAAAGTCCTCTCTTTCGGCACTGTTCTCAGGCCAATCAGACAGTTCAACACGTTTGCCATTGAGGCGTTTAGTTTTCCCTCTATAGAGCTTTCGCGCTTTGTTTATTGATATCTCTTCAAATCCGGAGTCTAAAGAAAATATGGCATAATCTTCAGCGGCGTGAGCAGGGCTGAGAAGAAGCAAGCTTCCTAATAGCCCTACAGCGACTGGCAACATGACTCTGCGGGGAAGTGTTTTTATTGTTCTAATCCAATCCATGGGTATCTCCTAACAAGTCGCACTTTCTATTTGATGGAATAGCTTTTCTTTTCTTACGGGCTTCGCTACATATCCATCCATGCCTGAATCAAAGCACTTTTGAATATCATCGTCGATAACACTGGCGGTTAACGCGATGATAGGCGTTTTGCTTAAGCCTAGGTTTTTCTCATGCTCTCTGATCTCTTTGGTCGCAGTGAAGCCGTCCATAACGGGCATCATGCAATCCATTAGAATAATGTCGAAGCTACTGTCGTTTTGGTACATGTCGACGGCGATTTGTCCGTTGTCGGCGATTTCAAACGCGTAGCCGGCCTTTGTTAACATCACAGAAGCGACTTTTTGGTTAACTCGATTGTCTTCGACGAGCAGTATTCTTTCAGATTTACTCGGAACCGTGTTTTGCACTCTTTCTTCTGGCAATGTTCGCTTAACTGCAGCATTAAGAATCGGCGTTACGGTCGCGGGTTTTTTCGTAGATTTAGTTTTGTAGGCAGCAGGAAGTGGCATCGCTTCAACGGCGGCAAGTACTTTTTCTTTTAGCATTTCAAATTTGAATGGCTTTGGTACATAGTCATCCATACCTACGTCGAAACACTTTTGAATATCATCATCAATCACACTGGCGGTTAAGGCGATGATAGGGATACGGCGCGTGGCGTTGGTCTCTTTTTCAACGCGTCGAATGTTGCTTGTCGCTTCAAAGCCATCCATGACGGGCATCATACAGTCCATCAGTATCACTGCGTAATGAGGGTTTGCGGTGAACATGTCCACAGCTTCTTGACCATTATTAGCGAACTCGAATTCAAAACCACTTTTACCGACATGAAGCCCAGCAATTTTTTGGTTGATCTTGTTGTCTTCGACGATGAGGATTTTGTGTTGGATCTCTAGAGGTTGCTGGCTTGCCTCTGAAAGCTCAGCTAAACCCTGCGTATCACAGAGCTCAATAGCTTTAATTAAACGTAAGCCGAGTAGGGGCTGTGCGACTTGTGCAGTAACGCTGTCGCCAAGATCCGCAGGCTCACTTAAGAAAGAACGTATCAAACAGATAGTGATGCCATTTTGGTGCAGCTTAGCTAAGTTATCTGCGTGGGTATTAGCTAGGAATGCATCATCTTCAGCGAAAACGACAGTAATCGGTTTATTGTGTTTCTGAGTCGCGAGTTGTTCGGTCATCGCGGAAGTGTTATTCGTTCGCTGAGTTACCTTTAAGCCATAAAGGTTAAGGTCGCATTCTATTCGTGTAGAAAGCATGTTCTCGTTACCCAGAACATAAATGTCAGCGGTTGCAGTGCTTGGTTTAGGTAGCATCATGTCAACGGGTAATTCTAAGTCGAAGTAGAAACAGCTGCCTTCACCCTTGACTGAATCGAGCTGAATCTGGCCACCCATCAGTTCGACCAACTGTGTACTGATGGCGAGGCCAAGACCGGTACCGCCAAACTGACGTGTAGTTGAGTCATCTTCTTGAGCAAAGGGCTCGAATATTTGTTTCTGTTGTTGCTTGCCGATACCAATACCTGTGTCGCGAACGGCAAATCGAATGGTGACATTATCGTCAGATTGTTCGAGCGTTTGGATTGATAATGTGACGCCACCTTCTGCCGTGAACTTCACTGCATTCGACATAAAGTTCATTAGGATTTGTCTTAAGCGGTGATCGTCGATCATCACGCGAGCTGGTGTGTCTGGGCTGATATCAACGTTAACCGATATTTTTTGCTCTTTCGCTTTTGGCGCAACAATAGAGGCTATGTCGTATATCGATTCTCTAATCGACGCCGAGTGCGGGCTGATTAACAGCATGCCAGATTCAATCTTCGAGAAGTCTAAGATATCATTGATCAAGCTCAGTAGCAGTTGGGATGAAGTTTCAATCGTATCCACATAATCACGCTGTGTGGGTGTGAGTGGGGTATCTGCAAGAATCTCGGAAATACCAATAACGCCATTGAGTGGGGTACGAATTTCATGAGACATATTGGCCAAGAAGCTGCTTTTCGCTTTGCTAGCTTGTATTGCATGATCTTTCGCTTCTTCAGCGTCTTCTTTGGCTCGCTCTGCGTCTTCTTTCGCTATCGTAAGCCTCTCTTTTGCAAGTTCTCGCTCGATGGTCAATCGTTCAACTTGCTGCGCAAATAGACTGAGTTCATCTTTGCCTTGGATTAACTTATCCAAAGAAGGGCGAGTTTCGTCATTTTCGCTTTTTAAGAAAGCTAACACTAAATTCAGGTTGTTAGTGACTTGTCTCGCTAAGCTTAGGGTTAAGCCCATAACAGTTGCTGCAAGCAACGTGACGATGGAAATAAATAGCGTTCTTTCTGTTTGAGCATCTGAGATCGCTTGAGCTACTTCGGCTTGGAACTCTTGTTTGATCACGTCACCTAAATTCTGCAACAGGCTTAGGCGAGCACTCATCGCATTGAGTCCGGTAGTGATCTCTTGTGGAGTCAATGCGCTTATTGTGGATGAACTATGAAGTGCGTGACGTATCTCTTGGCTTTTCATAAAAGCCTCATCTTTAAACACTTCAATCATGAGTGAAACTTGATGTGTATTGGCATTCAAGGACACAAATCTTTCTAAGAACAAAACTTGCCTAGCATTGAGGCTTTCAACCAACTCGGCTAGTTCAGAATCATACTCTTGATGATTTTGGTAAATATCGAAGAGTGAAGCGCTGAGCTTAAATTCTTCATTTGACCAAAACATCAACCACTCTAGTTGATGCAAGGCGGTGAGGTGCTGTTGAATCTCACGCTTGGTGATATCAAAAGGGACTTTCTCAATGGCTAGCAACAATTGTTGGTACAAGTCACTTTGCCATTCAATCGCATCCAGCTTATCGAAACTGTCGGTCGTTTTCATAGTCGACAAGGTTGCCTCACTGAAGTCGGCCAGCAGTTGGTTCACTTCTTCGGAACTGTTTAGAAATATGCTAGGTGAAAGTGCTTTGAGCTCGGCATTTACCTTAGCACTTCGATTAACGAACTCTTCAGTGTTTGGTGCCAAAGTACTTCGATACAAGACAGAGATATCTTCAAGGTAAATTGCTAGCTGATTGGTTCGCTCAAAATCGTTTAACTGCGTCGTCAGAAAGTAAGCTTGTCTACCGGCTAAGAAAAGGAGCAATGAGATTGGTAGTAGAACTAAGCCAAAGAGTTTATGTTTAACTGAAAGGTTATTCCAGACCGTAAGTGTCGACATATTAAGGATCCATCCAACTGGTTTTATATAAAAACAGTAGAATAAAAATGCCGATATGGAAACTTTGAAACTGTAAATTTAATGGAAGTGTGGGAGGGGTATAAGTTCTTGTGATTCCTAAGCTTATTTTGAAATAGCTTCTCTTGCTAGCAATTTATAGCGTTTGGCGGTCGGTTTGATTTTGATGCTTATTGATGAGTATCTTAAAAAGCGAGTTAATTAGGGTGATTTTTATCGAGACTTAGTTCAAATAGAAGTTGCTCTAACACCGTTTTTGCAGAAGGTTCTAGTGCCCAAACACCGAGCACTCTGTTCAGTGCAGCGCGGTACACTCTGTTTTTGAGTAGGAAAGCGAGCGTACGCGTATCGTTGCTCAGAACATTTGATTGTACGACGGTTAACTCAGCTTTGTTCTCGATATCGATTTTCTGAAGATTGAAAGCGGGTAGAAAGGCACACTCATACCAAACTTCTATGATCTCTCGAAGTTCGATTTCCTCTTCAGGCACATCGCAGCCCTGAAGTTGATGGTTTTCAGGAATTGCGGATAAGTAAGCTACATCAAGCTTGTCTGCAACGAATGTGTACATTTGCTTCCTTTTTATCGGTGATTTTAGAGCGAATCATCTCTCTCACTTATGTTTTTGTCAATTACATCTATTTATCTAACGAGTAATTTGTGAATAAGCATCGTCGTGTTTAACTCAAGCTGTTTAAGTATTTGTCTGTTAAGCCAAAATATTTCAAGTTGCCATCAGGTTCTAGAACCAAACTCATATTGGAAGTAGCGATCAAACCGGGATCATTGGTCGAAAAAATGACGGTTTTATTCAGCAACTTATCGCTGAACAGGCGGTTAAAATACTGGGCGTTTTCATTTTCAGCCCCGTTGAACGGTTCATCAATGATTATCAGAGATTGCTCACAGTTACCTAAACCAAGTGCCAAACGCAGCTTTTGTTGAATGCCATTGGGAAGACCTTTGCACTTATCGACACTCAATTGAGTCGCTAAGCCTTCTGGCAGCCATTCGTCTAGCTCGAAGAAGCTCACCATCTCCTGCATTTTCTCTGTCGGAATGAGTCCGTTATGCAGAATGAAGTTGGTTTCTAGTGAGCCTTCAAAAATATGCAGGTTAAAAGGGATGTAGTTAATTGAGGTGCGATAACGGTAGCTATTGAACTGTTTAATGTTGTAACCATCGACAGAAACTGCGCCTTGATAGCGGTCTTCTAGCCCAGCAATGATTGAAATTAAGGTGGTTTTTCCGCAGCCCGTAGGGCCACAAATGACCACTTTTGCACTGGGTGGTATTTTGAACCCCAAGTTGGTTAACCCTGTTGCTGCCCCTGTGTAACGGTGGCTGACACCACTGCCCACAATATTTCCTTGGAACAGCCGAATAGGCGGGCTTTTTTCTAGCGTTAACTTGTCGTCATTCATCGACATCAAGTTGTTGATCTGTGCCGACGAAGCCTTGATGGATTGAAACTTAGAAATTGAGTTATAGATGCCCATTATCGGGCCTAGTGCTTTCCAAACGAGAATAACGGTTGCGAGCATCGCGCCCGCATCAGAAGTGCCTTCCATGACTCCGATTACTGCGGTCACGATACTTGCAGTACCAATCACCTGAATCAAACTACCACCTGCAGCCTGAATTTTACTGTTGGTTACAGCGACATTCTCCGCATCATTGGTGCTTTGCATATGGGAGGCACTAAAACGAGATTGAACCACGCGCAACAAAGGCAAACCCTGAATGGTCTTGATACCACGAAGGATTTCATTCCATTGATAAGAGACCATCGCATTGGCGCGAGAGCTTTTAGATGTGGCTTGTGAGTAGATGTAACGAGAGTAAACACAGAACACCAACATCAATATTAAGCCGCCCATCACCACAAGTGCAGCGGTGCCAGACATCAGAGCAATCGCAATGATGAATACAATCACAAACGGCATATCAAAGTAACTAAGGGTCGATTCTGCGGTCACTAAGCGGCGGAAGGTATCGATATCTTTCAAACGAGCCAACTGAGACGAAACCCCTGCGGTTGAAGTCATTGCGTAGGGCAGCCAAAGCAGTTTCGATATTACGGCTTGGGATATGTGAACCGCGAGATCTTTACCGGAGGTCGCAATGATGTTGACTCGCATCTTTTTGAAGAAGTATTCCGAGAAGCCGACGATCACGGCAAATAGGGTCAACCAATAGAGCGTGGCTTGAGAACTCGAAGTCAGTGCGAAGTTATAGACACTCATGATGAAGAATGGCTGTAACGCACCGAGAATACTGATGACGAAGCTCAGAATGATCAGGCTTTTAAGTTCATTGTTGTAACGATAGAAAGCGTATTTTATCCAATTGCTTCTGTCTTGCGATTCCGGAGGTGGTTCGCGGAACAGACGAGAGTACTCGCTAATAGAAATCAGCAAGCAGGGCTTTTTACACATTGGGTATTCAATGGTGTTGTTGTTCGTGTAATCAAACAGCAGCAACTTCCCATCTTTTGTCCCTAAGAAGATGGCACTGAGGTTTTCTATCTCAATAAAGCACGGGTGAGGATATTTATCGATATTCTCGAGTGTCTTTAGTTTGGTCACATCACAGCGGTATCCAAGGCGCTCTATGGTTGCTGTAAAGCTATCGCCGTCTTTGGGTTTTGGAATAAAAGCATCGCTGAGTATAGCGGGCGTGCCTTCCCATTCGAGCGCTATCAAGGTGTAGGCCAAACCACGAATAAGTGGCGATTGACTGTAACGTTCGTCGTATCCACTAGATTCAAAATCCAAAACACGTTGCGGCACATTATTGAAGTCTACTAGGATACTCATTGGTCACCTCCGATAAGTTTTACGCGTTTGAGGCGGTGGTTAAGTTTATCCATCTTATTGCTGGCGATGATTAAGATTTTGTCATTGGCACGATAGGCGGTACTGGTCAGCACGACGCGCGCAAATTCTTCATCAAAGACGCAGTCTATATCGTCGAATATCAACACACGCTTACTGGCGAGCAGGGCACGGACTAATAACAGAGCATAGCCAACTTGGCGTGAGAATGGGTTACGCATGTGACCTTTGAGCTCGGTATAGAAACCTGCAGGCAGCCCATCAATTTGAGCCTTGATGTTCATGGTTTCACATAAGGCGAAAGCCGTATTGTTCAGGCTTGGACGGAAACAGGTTAGGTTATCAATAATGGTCCCTTCCACGAATGAACTTGTTTTATCGACCATCAGCACGCTGTTACGCCAAACGTTGTAGTTTACGTCACTCAGAGGCGTGTCATTAATCATGATGTCCAGTTTGTTATCATTGTTCTGACGTGTAATACAGTTAGCAAGGTGGGTCTTGCCGGAGCCACTTTTCCCGGTAAGCAAATAAGTTTGTCCGAGTTCGAATTCGATACGCTGCTTTTCAGAATATTTAACAGAAATACGTTCTACTTCGGTCGTCTCATGTTGATGTTCAACCGACGCGGCCAGTTCAAGAAGTTCGGCGATACGTTGTATATGGAGCTTGTTTAGTTCCCAGCGGCTCGCGGTACGCATCACTTGTTGGTAGGGCGCGAAGTAACGATTGGTAAGCATGATTATCGCGGCCATAATGCCTTGGCTTGACTCCATATTGATCACGGCTGTTGCCAATACCACAACAACACAAGCAATCGAGAGTTGTTGGATGAGCGCTAAGATTAAGCCAAAATTCGATTCAATCTGTTCGTATTTGATGTTTTCAACTTCACGTTCCTCGACCATTTGTGTCATCAGGCTTTCAACGCGGTATTCCATATTTCGAGCTTTGATATCAAGCGGGCTAGAGATGATCTCGATGATTTTGGAGGTGGTTAACCCTTCGATGTCTGACTTATTCTGCAAACTACCAATCTTTTGTTTGGAAAGGCTCCACGCGAAAATAGCCAAGATGACAGAGGCAATCAGAAGTGTAATACCAGCCCATATGTTGATGAGTCCTATGATAAGGATGGTAATCAAACTGACAGCAAGGTTGATCAGTGCTCGAACCGATTCTCCACCAAAAAAGGTTTTCAGTTCTGGAATGGTCGAAATACGCTCCAAATATTCACCGGGCTCTAAACGGCGGAATTTAGAGATCTCAGCCAAACAGATGGATTGAAACACCTTATTGGTTAAGTTGGTCTCAAACTGCCTCATGATGACAGAGGAAATCTTCTCTTCCTGATTTTTCAGGTGGTAGTCAAGGAAGATGGAAATCAAGATAATCGTAAACAGTAAGAACAGAGTATCTTGTGCTTGGTTGGGTAACACTCGGTCAAAAATGATCAGAATAGAGAAGGGCAGTACCAAGCCAAACAGGGTCGATATTATCGTTGAGAAAGTCAGATAACACTTATCTGCCATATTGATCTTTTGCGAAAATTGCTCAGTTTGCATTACGACCTCCTTTTCTCAATGACTCCGTTGAGAGAAGGTGTTTCGGCACCAAATCTTGATTGTCTCGTCCCTCAATATCGCTCATCAATTGCATGATGCTCTCTATCGATTGAATTGAGAGTATGCCTTTAATTTGCTCAAGCTTGATGGTCTCGATGATGTAGTCGTATCGTGCGCTTTCATAGTCTCTCAAAGCGCTGAACAGTTTACTTTCCGCCGCCAGCAAGTCGGTGATGGTACGCGTGCCTAATTGGTAGGCTCTTTGGATCCCTTTATAAGAGGCATAGTTGGCGCGAATGATGTTCTCGTAACTGCTTATAGATTGCGAAAAATCGTTGATGTTGAGTACAGAGGTGTTCACGCTGTTGCGCGTGGTGTAAAGCGAGTCTTGATAAAGCAGTTCAGTACGTTCAATTGCCGTCGATGATTTTTGATATCCATAGTAATCAGAACCACCAGACAAAATAGGCAAGGCTAGGTTCAAGCCAACGCTAGTTGAGTTGCTTTCGCCTGTCGCTGTGATGTCGGTTTTATCGTAGTTATTGGCGTCATCGTGACGATAGCTGGCTGAGAGTGACACGGTAGGTAAGAAGTTTGTACCGCTCTCTTTTAAGCTTCTACGGCTTCTCTCGACGTTTTTCTTGGCTACTAGTAAGTCGTTGTTGAGCTTTAACGCTTGATCCATGATTGAGTGTTGTTCGCTTTCGTTTATCTCTTTTAATGGCACACTTTCGTATATATCCTGTGATGGAGTGATAGGGTACTGAATCTGAATGGATAGCCCGTTGAGAATGACACGGCGATCTTTCTGCAAGGTTCTTAATCGATTCGACACACCTTCTTTCTGAGCGATAACTTCGTACAGCTCGCTGGCGGCTGTGTTCCCCAACTCTACGTTGCGTCGCATCTGATGTTCACGAGTCTCAGACGACTTAAGCTCTACCTTGGTCGCTTTTATTTGCGCATTGTTTTTCAAATACTCGAAGTATTGAGAGCCGATTTCAGAGATAGTGCTCTGGATTTTGTTCTCGTGTTTAATTTCTTCAATATTGAAGTCGAGTTTTGCCGTTCCATATTTAAAAATATCACCAAGATTGAATATCGATTGGGTAAGGGAAAGGCTGTAGCTGTTTGAGTTATAGCTGGAGGTTTCATCGGGCACGCTCGATAACAAGGTTTCATTCTCATTCCATGTAGTATCAGCTGCACCATTGAGTGAAGGAAGAAACTTAGAGCGGCTGATCCCAATGTTGTATTCGTTCTCTTCCACACCTTTATCACTGGCGCGAAGGGATAGGCTGTTTTGCAGGCCGAGTTCTACCGCCTCAAGCAGGGTCGTCGCCGATACTGAAGGTGTTGTGCTGAATGCAAGCGCAGCCATAATGCTGCTAGTTAAGTTTCTGTACCGCCACATACTTGTTGATCACCTTGATGATTTGGTCGCTTTTGTAAGGTTTGCTGATCACGTAATCCATTCCGGCTTCAATACAAGCCTGGTGTTCGTTACTGCTGGTCAATGCGGTTGCCCCTATGATGGTACAAGGGTTTTTCTCGTTCTCTTGTTCAAACTGGCGAATGCGTTTGGTCGCTTCAATGCCGCCCATACCTGGCATGATGCAGTCCATGAAAATGATGTCAGAACGTTTATTCATGAAGTGCTCTACTGCGTCGGCACCATCGCCAACCGTGTCTGGTTCATACTCTTGTTTGGTTAAAATTCGTTTAAGTAAGATCTGTTGAACTCGGTCATCCTCTACGATAAGGAATGAACTGTTTTCCATCTGCTCTTCTGATGCTTCTGCTTCCATAATGGTGAGTAAGTTCGGAATAAACTCATAAGGAATCGCAGGGGAGTTGATGATCTTATCGACGAAGCTGTGACACTCTTGTGCATGCTGAGTATTGGTTACTGACAGCAACAGCTTGGTATTTGGATGATTCTTAAGTTGAGATTTCACCGTTTTGCTCAGTGATGGCAGCTTGTTAGGTTCAAAGGTATCGGTCAGCATGATGGCATCGTACTCACCAAAGGTCTTCGCCGCTGAAAACAACTCATTTGCAGTGCGGATTTCAGTGATATCAAGCCCCAAGTTACTGAGCATTTTCTTCATTACATCTATACGAACTTGTGTATTGGCGCAAAGCAGTAAACGCTTGCCGTCGAAGCGAGTTTTCTCTGTATGGAAATTCTTCGCCTTGAGATCAAGCTCGATCTGAAAACGTTCCTGTGTACCCGATTGGAACCAGTGACTTTCGTAATACCCGTAATCTTTTAATACGCTTTTCGCTAAGTCGTCTGTGTTAGCAGTATGGTGTTTATGATCGCTCCAATGGAGCTTATTGAGCTTGGCGACAGAGACATCCAGTGTTGAAAGGAAATTCAGATTGATGGTGACACGTGTATTTTCCATATCCGAAGCTGCGCCAGACTCTATTGTCACGAACAACTTCTTGTTTGATTTAAGTTGGATGGCGTTAGAAAGCTGCAGGAACAAGATCCAGAACAAGCTGGTGGATTGGCCTTCCACACGGTTCGGCAAATTATCAGAGATAAAGCAGTCGAGTTGACCTTCGTTCCTCTGAACTTTGGCGCTGATATGAATCATCAATTCAGACAACACGCTCAGTAAAGAGAATTCCTTCGACTTACTTTCCGTACCCTGTGAAATCAAACGGTTATAGTTTTCTGCTAACTCAGATAACGTACTACATGCTGAGGTAATATCCTTCGCCATCAATACGCCGTTTTCATCGGTTTCTTGAACCAGATATTGGACACCACCGTTGATGGTGTTGGTGATTCCGCGAATCTCATAGCCGATTAGCGCATACAGCTGTTTGTAGAGATCGTTATTGCGCTTTTGGTCTTCCAATTTACTGAAAATCAGTTTGAGGTGAGAGTAGATCTGGCGTTGTTTCGGATTGATGCTCACTTCATTCAGAAGCTCTTCGAGTCTTTGTAAGTCGAGTTGTTTCAGCTCTTGATAGAGAGCATCGAACTCATAGTCGATTTCTCGTTCATTAGAGCTGGATTTCTTCAGCTTCAACATAGCAACTGAGTTCGATAGGACCGTGATTACTGCCAGTATCACGACCACCATAAACAACCAGATAAAGAACTCATTTTTCTCTGACATCAAGTCGCTCGCATGGTTGTTGAACATGGTGCGGTAGTTGTCGTCCATCTGTAGGTAGTTGTTGGTCAGTGACAGGTATAAGTCGAGTACGTCGTTGCGTGTTTTAGTGCTGTCGGAAAAGCGATTGATAGCTAATTCAAGTTGGGTGTATTCAGTCGCGCCAACCAAGCTGAACTCAGTTTTGTTCAAAGAGGCTAGCGATCTAAATTCATCTATTTCACGCTTCAAGTTAACTAGATTGAATTCGTTAGTACCACAAGTGTCGGTACTTAAGCACTGCTGTAGAGTTTGAATATCTTGTTCGATGGTCTGATTAAGCTTCTGAGCTTGTATGAGCAGTGGGGCACTTTGCACTTGAGCAACCGAATCTACTTTTGACCAAGAAAAGTATAAATAGAAAGCGAGCGCCGCTAGTACTACGCTGAACAATATGCTCAGACGTAGAGCTGGTACGGAAATGTTATAAGAAGGTTTTCCGCTCATTGATTACCTCTCATCGAATGCATCTTCGATGGCTGACATCACAGGTTTTGCAGCGTATTCGATCACGCGACGCGAGCCTGTTTTTACGTCGGCGGTAAATTCCATATAAGGTGATAATTTGTATTGAGTGCCTCCTCGTTCAAGAAAGTTTCGATCAATCTCAATCTCTGCCAAATAGAATTCGGCATCTTCTTCTTCGTATGATGAACGGCTAATTGAGGCGATGGTTCCCTCAACAAATCCATATTTTGCGAAGTTATAAGTATCCATTTTTACTTTTACCGCCTGGCCAATTTCAACAAACCCCATGTCTTTACGCGGAATTTTCGCTTCACCGTGTAGGGAGTTATTGATTGGAGCAATATCAGCGATACTCTCGCCGGGTGGTATTACCGCAGAACGGAAGTTGAAGTGTAATTTGTCGACCACACCATCCACTGGTGAGTAGACTATGAGTCGGTCTACCTTATCGGAGTGCTGTGGTTGTAAGATCCGTTTTAGTTTGAGGTCTTTATTGGCCTGGATGATTTGTGCTTGGTACTCAGAGTTTCGGTTCTCAACCAAGTCTCGATGTTGTTTCTCGAGTTTGTCGAGCTGGAAACGTTCATTCATGACGGACTCATCAAGGTTTTCAATCTCACGAACCATATTGGATTCTTGTACTTTCATATTTAGAACGTCGACATATGACGCCATCTCTTCTTTATAAAGCGTGTTTTTGATGTTGAGTTGTTTGCGAATGAGTGAGAGTTGGTTCTCTGAGCTTTTGCGACGCTTTAGCATTGATCCAATTAGAGAGTTTTTGTGTTTAATATCGTGAGTGATCAGCTCTTCGTTAGAGCGGTTCTTCGAGAACTCTTGCTGCCACGTATTCATGTTGACTTGAACTTGTTCTGGGTACTTTTCGATGTAAGAAGCAAAGTTTGGTTCGACCATGTCACGCAAGCTTTCATAACGGATTTTATCGAGTTCCAGCTGAATGATTTCGGTGTTCACTGTATCGAGTTGGGTGTTACGGTCGAGTGAGCGGATTCGAGCAATAGGTTGGCCTTCATACACAACTTCCCCTTTTCTCACTAACAGCTCTTCTAAAATACCGCCTTCTAGATGTTGAACTTTCTCAACATCAGACTCTAGTAACAGCTCGCCACGCACAGAAACGACAATGTCGATGCGTGCTTGTGACGCTACGGCGATAGCCACCAAAGCAAGTAGAAAAATGATGAGTAACGTCTTGTGAACGCTAGTCATCGCACTTGCAAGCACGATGGTGTCATCTGCTGTGACCTTGGAAGCCTCGTTGTTAGAAACAAGCGCTTTTCTTAGGTGATGCTCTATTTGGTTATTGCTCATGACCTACCTCGATGACTCGTCATCTACAACTTCCTTAATATCCAACAAGTGATGGATTTGTCTATTGACGTTTTGTAGTTCAGTTTTTACATCCTCTAAAAGCGCTTCCGGCGCAGGGAATTCGTGTTTACTCAAATGTTCCAACTTGGCCATTTTGGGCGGCAGGTCTTGGTCGCATAACAAAGTTAAGATGGTTTTCAATTTTTTAGAGTAGTTGTTGAGTTCATCAAAACGATTACCTTTATGAAGCATCTCTATGTTCATCGGTGCGTCCGAAAAGTCCTTATAAAAGTCGCCTAGCAGCAATTGCAGCCCTTTGTGGTTGTTGTCGATTGAACGCAATAAATTCGTCATGTCTATCATCATTCCACTGCCTTAATTGCTTTAATCACAATAACTAAGGATCTTTAAAGGCAGTTTTCAAATTTTTTTTTACTTCTTTATGCATAAAAAGAAAAATATGAAAAAAGTTGTATAAAAACTTGGTTTTTCAAAATGGTGTCCTTTAATGCCTCTAAATACGATCAGTTAGCTAGTAGCAACGGAGGCTGTAATGGCAGGCGAAAATAACCAAAACAACCAAAATGAAGATCTCAATGACGCGGTAGAACAGACGGACACGAACGACGCGGGTACGCCCTCCCAACAGCAGAATCAACAAAATCAACAGAACACGATTGCGTCGACGGTAGCGACGGGTGCTGAAAATACCGACGCGGCAGACGAAGTGAACCAAGCGTTGGAAGACAATCCAAGTGGTGCTGGTAATTCAGAAGAAGCAGCAGCTTCTGGTGCGGCTGTTCAAGAAGAGACGCCAGAAAGCGATGGAGATTCAGATGCAGCTCAATCTAATGTAGTCGGTGGTGCGGCTTCGGAAGCTGGCTCGGATAATGCTGCTGGCAGTGGTGGCGGAGCAGGTGCTGGCGCTCAAGCCGTAGGTGGCGATAACGCAGAGGCTGCGACAGGTGGAGCCGACGCTGAGGGTAATGAAGAACAAGGCCAAGCAGCACGTACATCTGCAGCGCCGAGTGCTACATCTTCTGAATCTGATGGCCAACAAGTCGATGATGACCTCGATTCACAGACAGTCGAAGAGACATTTGCCGTTGATGTTCAAGCTTCAGATGAAGAGACCATCAGTGAAGTAGAAGATGACTTTGATTCTGAGACAACAAGTGAAACGTTCAAAATCAAAGTGGAAAGTGAAAATGATGCTCCAGAGGCTGAACAAGATCTGGCTTACATCATGGATGAAGATGGCTCCATAACATTTACTCAAGAACAATTACTCGAATACGCAAGTGATGTTGATGGTGATGAGCTTGTTGCTTCAAATGTTCAAGTCGGCGCAGATGCAACGGTTCAAGATAATGGTGACGGTACATTCACAGTTGTACCTTCCGCTGACTTTAATGGCGAGCTAGACCTTACTTTTGATATCAGTGACGGCCAAGAAACCATAAGTAGTGCAATTGATTTAACGGTTCGTCCTATTAATGACGCACCTGTACCAGAAGATAAAACGTTTGAAATAGAAGAGGACGGCACACTTATCTTCACTGACGCTGACCTATTAACAGGCGCGACAGACATTGAAGGCGATAACCTGACTGTTGAAGGTGTGACCTACGACGGTGGCGACGGTATCCTGACCGACAACGGTAATGGTACTTACACATTCGCTCCAAACGAAAACTTCAATGGTGACGTAAACTTCGGTTTTGATGTGTCAGATGGCACCGATACGGTCTCTGCAAACATCGATGTGAGCATAACTGCCGTTGATGATGCACCTGTGTCTGGTGACCTAGCGTACTCAATCGATGAAGACGGTTCTATCCGTTTAAGCCAAGAGCAATTGCTATCACAAGCTTCTGACGTAGAGGGCGATGACCTTACGGCTAGCGGCCTAACGGTTGGTGGTGATGCAACAGTTGTAGCTAACGATGACGGCAGCTTCACGATTACGCCAGATGAGAACTTCAATGGCGACATTGATATCAGTTTTGATATCTCTGATGGCACCAATACCGTTCAAGCTTCCGCAGACCTAACTGTTAACCCAGTTAATGATCTGCCAGTGCCTCAAGATCAACAGTTCAGTATTGCAGAAGACGGTACTTTACTGTTCACAGACGCGGATCTGCTTACAGGTGCGACAGACGTTGAAGGTGATAACCTGACGGTTGAAGGTATCAGTTATGAAGGTACTGATGGCGTACTGACTGACCTGGGTGGGGGCTCATACAGCTTTGCGCCAAATGAAAACTTCAATGGCGACGTAAACTTTAGTTTCGATGTTTCAGACGGCACCGATACGGTGTCTGCAAACATTGATATTAGCGTGACTCCAGAGAACGATCCGCCAGTTGCTGGCTCTACGTCTTACACAGTTAATGAAGACAATTCGATTACCATTTCTGATGCACAACTATTGGCAACATCTTCAGACATCGAAGGTGATGTATCGATAGACAGCGTGACTTACTCGGGTAGTGATGGTGTCCTTGAAATCAACGGTAACGGTAATTACACCTTCTCGCCAAACGAGAACTTCAATGGTGAAATTGCCCTAGATGTAGTGGTTGCCGATGAAGAAGGTGCAACCGATGCGACAACTGCGGGTATCACCGTACTTGAAGTGAATGATCCGCCAGTCGCAGGCCCAACGTCTTACACCATTGATGAAGACTCAGTACTGACCTTCAGTGAGTCACAAATGCTACTGAATGCTTCTGATTTAGAAGGGGATGTTGAGCTTGTCGGCATTAGCTACGACGGCCCTGATGGCATCTTCTCAGTCAATGGAGATGGGACTTGTAGCTTTGCACCGAATGAGAACTTTAATGGCCAAGTTCAACTTGACGTGACTATTCGTGATGAAGACGGCGCAGAAGTTGATACGGTCATCAACGTGGATGTTCTGCCAATTAATGATGCACCAGTCTCGGGTGATTTGGCTTACAACGTTAACGAAGACGGTTCAATCACATTGAGCCAAGATCAGTTGTTGTCTCAAGCGTCCGATGTTGAAGGTGAAGACCTAACCGCGAGCGACCTAACGGTTGATGGAAACGCAACGGTAACCGCTAATGATGATGGTAGCTTCACCATTGTTCCTGATGCGAACTTCAATGGTGACGTTGATATCCAATTCAACATCACGGATGGTACTGACACGGTTCAAGCAACCGCCGATCTTACTGTTAATCCAATCAATGATCTGCCAGTTCCTCAAGATCAACAGTTCAGTGTAGAAGAAGACGGTACGCTCCAATTCACTGACGCTGACCTGCTTACTGGTGCCACCGATATCGATGGCGATGACCTCACCGTAGAAGGCATCAGCTACACAGGCGGTGACGGTGTATTAACAGACCATGGTGATGGTACTTATACCTTTGCACCAAACGAAAACTTCAATGGTGATGTCAACTTCAGTTTCGATGTGTCTGATGGCACAGAAACGGTTAGTGCAAATATTGATGTGAGCGTGACACCTGAGAACGATCCGCCAGTTGCTGGCTCTACCTCGTACATGGTCAATGAAGACAACGCTATCACAATTTCTGATGAGCAATTGTTAGCAAACTCTTCTGACGTTGAAGGTGCGGTATCGGTTGATAGCGTGACCTACAGTGGTACGGATGGTGTGTTCCAAGATAATGGTGACGGCAGTTATACCTTCCTTCCTAATGAAAACTTCAGTGGCGATATCAGCCTTGACGTTATTATTGCAGATGAAGACGGTTCGATTGATGAAACCACCGCGGGCATTGCCGTTCTAGAAGTGAATGATCCACCGATCGCAGGTCCAACGTCATACACCATTGATGAAGATTCCGTTCTTACATTCAGCGAATCTCAGATTCTAGTGAATGCCTCTGATGTTGAAGGTGATGTAGAACTAGTCGGTATCAATTACGATGGGGAAGACGGTATCTTCACTGTAAATGGTGATGGTACATGCAGCTTTGCACCCAATGAAAACTTTAATGGTCAGGTTCAACTGGGTGTGACCATTAAAGATGAAGATGGCGCAACGGTTGAAACACACATTAACGTTGATGTATTGCCAATCAATGATGCGCCAGTATCGGGTGATTTGGCTTACACCATCAATGAAGATAGCTCCATCACACTAAGCCAAGAGCAGTTACTGGCGCGAGCTGGTGATATTGATAGCGAAAACCTAGAAGCTATTAACCTTTCGACCGATGAAAACGCGACCATCCAACAAAACGAGGATGGTAGCTACACCATTACACCAGACGCTGATTACAACGGCGACCTAGACTTGAGCTTCGATATCATCGATAACGATGGTGGTGAGGTTCAAGTTGGTCTTGATATCACAGTGAACCCGTTGAATGACTTGCCACAAGCGCAAGATCAACAGTTCACGATTGAAGAAGACGGTACGTTACTATTTACCGATGCTGACCTACTTGCAGGTGCGTCAGATATTGATGGTGATGAGCTATCGATTGAAAACGTGCTCTACACGGGCGCTGATGGTGTTCTTAGTGATAATGGTGACGGCACTTACAGCTTTGCACCAAACGAGAACTTCAATGGTGATGTTCAATTCTCATTTGATGTTTCTGATGGCACGGGTTCAACAGCCGCCCATATTGATGTAAGTGTAACGCCGGAGAACGATCCTCCTGTAGCGGGCTCGACAGCTTATACAGTTCAGGAAGATGGCCAAATCACGATCAGTGATGAGCAATTATTAGCGAACTCTTCAGATGTAGAGGGTGATGTTGCTCTATCGAGCGTTACTTACGCTGGTGACGACGGCTCGTTCGTTGATAACGGTAATGGCACATACACCTTCACACCAAATGAAAACTTCGACGGAGACATCTCACTAGATGTTGTCGTCGTTGACGAAGACGGTGCAACGGCGACAACGACAGCGGGCATTGATGTCATTGCTGTCAATGACGGCCCTGAAACGTCCGGTATTGAAGCAGAAGTCGACGAAGATAATTCAATCACTATTACTCAAGAGCAGCTGCTTGCAAATGCTACTGACGTTGAGGGTGATGAGTTAACGGCGTCTAACCTGCAAACCAACGACCCTGACGCGACAATTGTTGCTAATGACGATGGTTCATTCACCATCACGCACACAGAAAACTTCAATGGCGAGTTGGACTTCACATACAGCATCAATGATGGTGACAATGAAGTTCTGACCACTCTCGATCTAACGGTTAATCCAGTTAATGATGCGCCAGAAGCGGGCGAAGAGATCTTCATCCAAGCGCAAGAAGATCAAACGGTTGGTGTGACGCTTCGTGAAGAACCTGCACTACGTTTAGACCAAGCGCCAGAAAACGGCATCATTGAAGCGAATGTTAATGATGAGTGGGTGGTGCTGGAAGTAGGGCAAGAAGTACCGGCTGATACAGAAGTACGCTTTGTTCCAAGTGAGGGGGCTCTTGCTGAAGGCACACATACTACGCAAATTGGTACCTTCGACGATAACGCTAGCGTAGACGATTGGGGTACAGAAGTTGACCCTTACACTCGTGAGTTCTCGGATGGTGATTTAACGGTTACGGTTCAAAGTAACGATGATCCGCTTGGTGCTTGGAATGGTAACACCCACATAGGTCACGGCCTTGGTGATACCGATCGCCAAGGGTTGAGTGGTGATGAAAAACTGACTATTTCAGTTGAAGGTCAAGACATCAATGAAATCAGTTTCCACCTAGATGGTTTAGGTGGTTGGTTCATGGAAGAATCGCGTCACTTTACGGAAGTAGAAATCAAAGCGTTCAATGAGGACGGTGACCTAATTGACTCGATGACTTACCACAAAGAAGACCGTGGTACTTTCGAGACAGACTACACGTTAACGGTTGACCAACCAGTGTCTTACTTTGAACTCGGTACAGTTCAAGGGAATGGTACTTATGTTGTTCAAAATATGACCGTGTCACAAACTTGTCATGATGAAGCGGTGTTTACATCGATTGGTGTGGATGGCTCAGAGATTACTGAAACGGTTGAGTTGAATATCCATGCGGGTGACAACGAAATCGAACTAACGGCTGATCTTCCGAATATTACTGTCGATACCGATGGTTCTGCCCAGTTTGCTTCGGTTGTGATTACCGAAGAGCAACTACTGGCGCAAGCATCTGATATTGATGGCGACGACCTTGATATTGAAAACCTAGAGCTGGTGGGTGAAAACTCAGAGCATGCAACACTCACCGATAATGGTGATGGCACTTGGACGGTAACACCGGATGAAAACTTCCATGGTGAAATCGAACTTGGTTACCAAGTTACCGATGGTGAGTTGACAGACAGCAATATCATCAACATCAACTTCGAATCAGTAAATGATGCGCCAATCGTTTCTGGTCCAATGGTTTTATCGACAGACGAAGACCAAGGTATTACGTTCAGTGCTGATGATTTACTGGCGAACACCACAGATGTAGAGGGTGATGCGCTGTCTATTTCTGACATCACTTACGGTGGTGATGACGGTGATTTAGTCGACAATGGTGATGGTACATTTACCTTCATGCCGAATGAAAACTTCAATGGTGAAATCGACATTGATTACAAGGTATTCGATGGTACCGATGAAGTTGCAACCCATCTAGATCTGACCGTTGTACCTGTTAATGATGTGCCGGTTCCGGGCGAGCCATTGCACACCCAAATGCTTGAGAACGGCTCTATGATCATCGAAGCGAAAGACCTATTGTCTGGCGCGACCGATGTTGATGGCGATATCCTGCATGTTGAGAATCTACTGCTTGTTGACCAATCACAAGGTACATTAACAGACAATGGAGACAATACTTTCACATTCGAACCTGCAGAGGACTTCTACGGTGAAGTGAATCTGACCTTCGATATCAGTGACGGTCAAGCCAGTGCACCAAGTACCGCTAGAGTCGACGTTGAAATTGTCAACGAAGGCCCTGAAGTTAGCGGCCCAATTGAAGCCGCTGTTGATGAAGATGGTTCAATCACTATCACTCAAGAGGATCTGTTAGCGAATGCAACGGATGTCGATGGCGATAACCTTGAAGCGGTTAACTTTGCGACCAACGATCCAAATGCGGTTGTTGTAGAAAACCCAGACGGTAGCTTCACGATTACACCAAGTGCTGATTTCTTTGGTGAAATTGAATTTACTTACGATGTAACAGATGCGATTGAGACAGTCGCTGCTGACCTCAATCTAACCGTAAACCCAATCAATGATGCACCAGACGTTCCAGACATGTCTTTCACTACGGAAGACGGTCAAGCGATCACCATTACAGAAGCTGAACTATTAGCACAAGCGACCGATGTTGAAGGTGATGAGCTTTCTGTACTGAACGTGACAAGTGCGAATGATACGGTAGACGTGACAGACAATGGTGATGGCACATACACATTAACGCCAGAGCAGGGCTTCTTCGGCAATGTTGACTTAACGTTTGATGTGAGTGACGGCACCGACGTGGTGGCTGCAAACATCGACCTAAAAGTTGAGTTCGTTAATGATGCGCCAGAAGCAACGCCGATGGTTGCGGATGTCGACGAAGACGGTTCAATTCTCGTAACACAAGCGATGTTGCTGGAGAACGCGAGTGACCAAGATGGTGATGAACTGTTTGCTAGCGCGCTAGAAACCAACGATCCGAATGCAAGTATCGTAGACAATGGCGATGGTACTTACACAGTAACACCTTCGGAAAATTTCAATGGTGATATCGCATTCACCTATGAAGTGAGTGATGGTGAGCTAAGTACCGCCAATGACATGACATTGACCGTGAATCCGGTGAATGACATTCCAATTGTTGCCCCAGGCATGTACCACATCGAAGAGGATGGCAGCATCCTGTTCACTCAAGAAGATCTATTGAGCGGTGCGATTGATATTGATGGCGATGACCTTAGCGTTACCAGCATCAATTACTCTGGTGATGAAGGCACGGTAACCGATAACGGTGATGGCACGTTTAGCTTCGTTCCTGAAGAACACTTTAGTAGTGACCTGCAGTTCAGCTTTACGGTTACCGACGGCACTGAGGAGGTAGAACAAGACCTTAGCGTTCATATTGAAGCGGTCGCGGATGCACCGGATCTTGTGATAACCGATGGCGACGGCGTTAACGTTGATGATGAAGCAATTCTGGTTGAGCCAGGCGGCATTGTTGAACTGAACATTGCAGCGGCGCTTGTCGATCAAGACTTGTCTGAAACACTTACCGTAACGGTTGATGGTGTGCCAGAAGGTTCGGTTATTCAATATGATAACGAAGGCGTTCTGAATGACCAAGAGAACGGCATCACCAGTTACAACGACACTGAAATTACAGTAACGTTTGAAGGTGAAACGGCAGGTTACCAAAACGCAGCGGGTTACTACAAAGTCGATGAAGACGGTAATATCACGGGTGTTGAAGTTGTTTACGAAAACGCGTCACAATTTGGCGGCGGCGGTGACCTTGTTCCAGGACAAGACCAGTTCAGCTTCCAAGTTGAAGAAGGTGAAAGTTTCAATCTGTTCTTGATTCCAAACGGACATCAGCACAATGACTTTGACGCGATGCAAGACGGTCAGTACGAGTTCCGTGCTGAGGATGGTTCACCTGCGAAAATGGATACGGTTGATCCTCAACTTGTATTTGTTGCTGCCGATGGCACTGAAACTGTAGTTCAAGGGCAGAATGGTGATGCGATCTTCCATGGTGGTTCAAGCTCTCAGCTAAACCAAGATGGTATCGAACATACTCGCACGACGGTTAATGAAGACGGCGAGCTGGTTTACGGCTTTGAAGATTTGTATGGCGGCGGTGATGCTGACTACACAGATTTCAACTTCACAATCGATGTGGGTGAAGTGAACAGCCAAATCTACAGCGGTGAAGTGACCGTTGGCCCTGATGGTACGGTGAACTTACCGACAACGGCTATCGAAAATGCGCTACAGATCCAGTTACCAGAAGACTTCAATGAGCAGCTTGAAGTTCATGTAACTGCAACCGCAACAGAGTTATCGAATGATGATTCTGAAACGGTCTCTCAAACCATCTACATTAACGCGACAGGCGCGCACATTGAGCACGCACCTGAAGCGCTGCCTGTTGCAGCAACAGTAGAAGAAGATGGTTCTATCACCATTACGCAAGAAGACTTGTTAGCTAATGCTCGTGATCTCGATGGCGACCAGCTGACGGCTCTGAATTTAGCAACCGATGATGAGAGCGTAACTATCACCGATAACGGTGATGGTACGTACACATTAACGCCAGATGCTGACTTCAATGGCGATGTTAACTTTACGTTTGATGTGTCTGATGGTGATGATGTTGTCTCTACCAACCTAGAGCTAACGGTTTCACCTGTGAACGATGGTCCAGAAGCACAAGACCAGACATTCACAGTCGGCGAAGATGGCGTGTTAACTTTCAATGACCAAGACCTATTAACAGGTGCTACGGACATTGAGGGAGACGACCTAAGTGTTGAAGGTGTAACGTACACTGGAACAGACGGTGTCCTAACTGATAATGGTGATGGTACATACAGCTTCGCACCAAATGAAAACTTCAATGGCGATGTGAACTTCTCGTTCAATGTATCAGATGGTACCGATACGGTAACCGCTAACATTGATGTGAGCGTGACGCCAGAGAATGACCCTCCGGTTGCGGGTAGTACGTCTTACACGGTTCATGAAGACAACTCTATTACAATCAGTAACGAACAATTGCTAGCGAACTCTTCGGATATCGAAGGCGAAGTCGCAATTGATAACGTGACTTACAGTGGTAGCGACGGTGTTCTGGAAATCAACGGTGACGGTACATATACCTTCTCTCCAAACGAGAACTTTAATGGCGAAGTTAGCCTAGATGTTGTCGTTACGGATGAAGATGGCGCGACTGAAGCAACAACGGCGGGTATTACTGTCCTTGAGGTGAACGATCCGCCAGTTGCTGGCCCAACGTCATACACCATCGATGAAGATTCAGTACTGACTTTCAATGAGTCTCAAGTTCTGCTGAACGCCTCTGATATTGAAGGTGATGTTGAGCTTGTTGAGATCAACTACGATGGCCCAGACGGTATCTTCTCAATCAATGGTGACGGCACATGTAGCTTTGCACCGAATGAAAATTTCAACGGCCAAGTGCAGTTGGATGTGACCATTCAAGATGAAGACGGCGCTCAAGTTGATACTCATATTACGGTTGATGTCCTACCAATCAACGACGTACCAGTATCAGGAGACTTGGCATACAGCGTAGAGGAAGACGGTTCGATTACCTTGAGCCAAGAGCAACTTCTTTCTCAAGCTAGCGATGTAGACGGAGACGACCTTACTGCTTCTAACTTAGTGGTTGATGGAGACGCGACAGTTGTTGCTAACGATGATGGTAGCTTTACCATTACGCCAGATGCGAACTTCAATGGCGACATTGACCTAACGTTCGACATTAGCGACGGTACCGATACGCTGGTTGCGACGGCTGACCTCACCGTTAATCCAGTTAATGACCTTCCACAACCACAAGATCAAACGTTCAGCATTGGCGAAGACGGCATCTTGAGCTTCACAGATGAAGACTTGCTAACAGGTGCTACCGATATCGATGGGGATGACCTATCGGTTGAAGGCGTGACTTACACAGGTGCCGACGGTGTTCTTACTGACAATGGCGACGGAAGCTACAGCTTTGCGCCAAACGAGAACTTCAATGGTGATGTGAACTTCAGTTTTGATGTGTCAGATGGCACGGATACCGTTCAGGCCAACATTGATGTCAGCGTGACGCCAGAGAATGATCCTCCAGTGGCGGGCAGCACGTCTTACACCGTTCATGAAGACAACTCCATTACCATCAGTAACGAACAATTGCTAGCGAACTCTTCAGATATTGAAGGGGAAGTGGCGATTGATAGTGTTACCTATAGTGGCAGTGACGGTGTTCTAGAAATCAACGGTGACGGCACATATACCTTCTCTCCAAACGAGAACTTCAATGGTGAAGTTAGCCTAGATGTTGTTGTTACCGATGAAGAAGGAGCAACAGAAGCGACCACAGCAGGAATCACCGTACTTGAGGTGAACGATCCGCCAATCGCAGGTTCAACCAGCTACTCAGTGAACGAAGACGAAGTTATCACCATCAGTTCAGAGCAACTGTTGGCGAACTCTTCTGATATCGAAGGTGAAGTGGCGATTGATAGCGTTAACTACACAGGCGCTGACGGCATATTTACTGACAATGGCGATGGAACATTCACCTTCGCACCAAACGCAAACTTCGACGGTGACGTAAGTCTAGACGTAGTAGTGACCGATGAAGATGGTGCAACTGTAGCGACCAACGCAAGCATTGATGTTCTGCCTGTGAACGATGCTCCGGTATCGGGCGACTTGGCGTACAGCGTGGACGAAGATGGTTCAATTACGTTGAGCCAAGAGCAATTACTTGCTCAAGCGAGCGATGTTGACGGCGATGACTTAACAGCGGCTAACCTAACCGTTGGTGGCGATGCGACCGTCACTGCAAACGATGACGGTAGCTTTACTATCACACCAGATGCGAACTTCAATGGCGACATTGATTTGAACTTCGACATTACCGATGGTGATGCGACGCTTCAAGCAACGGCTGATCTTACCGTTAACCCTGTCAATGACTTGCCAACTGTCGGGGAGCCACAGTTTGTGACTCAAGAAGACACGAGCTTTACCTTCACAGAAGAGCAACTGCTGCAAAATGCAGGTGATATCGATGGCGACAACTTATCGGTTGAAAATGTCGCTTCTGACAGTGGTTCACTGGTTGATAACGGCGACGGTACTTACACATTTGCTCCGAATGAAAACTTCGATGGTAATGTGAATGTGACCTTCGATGTGAATGACGGCACAGCGATAGTACCAGCAGAAGCGATGATTGATGTTCAATCTGTGGTTGATATGCCAGAGCTGTCGATTGCGTCTGACTTGGTGATTGCTTCAGACAACTTCGAGTCTGGCTCGAACGGCTGGAATACAGGCACTGAAAGCTCACAAGGCTTCGAATCAGGAGACATGCTAGGTCGTATTGGTGGCACTGGTGGCGATGAAGCAGTCAGCAAAACTTACGACATTCCAAGTGATGTGAGCGAAGTTAATATTTCGTTTAGCTTCTATGAAATTGATTCTTGGGATGGTGAGTCATTCCAAATCTTTGTCGGCGGCGAAGAGCTTACTTCGTTAGACAACTCGGCGTTCCAAACTCAAGATGGCACGACAACGTTGTACGATTCAGCTGGCAATGAAGTGGGTGAAGTCGTTCATGGCGTATCACAAGGTGAAGGCTTCAGTGGTTGGAACGACCAAGCACACCAAATCAACCTAACGGTACCCGTTGAAGACGGCCAACTTGAGTTAGGCTTCGGTTCAACCCTGAATCAAAGCGTCAATGACGAGTCGTTTGGTATCGACAACATCGAAATCACAGTGTCTGACGCGGAATACCAAATCATTGGTACCGAAGATACACCTGTACCACTCGATATTGATGCCGCTCTAACCGATACCGATGGCTCAGAAAATCTTGCTATCTTGATTGAAGACGTGCCAGAAGGCAGCTCGCTTTCTGCAGGTACCGATAACGGTGATGGTACATGGTCATTGCAACCAAGCGAGCTTGCAGGGCTAGAGTTTATCCCTTCAGGCGATTTCAATGGCGATGTGGTTCTAACCGTTAATGCGACATCAACGGATGTTGATACAGGCACCACCGCAACGGCAACGCAAGATGTGACGATTCATATCTCGCCAGCGAATGATGCTCCAGAAGTTGATGGTGACATCAGTGCCGTTACGGCCGAAGATAACAGCATCACGCTAACTCAAGAGCAGTTGCTAGAGCACGCTGTCGATATTGATGGTGATGACCTATCAGCAATCAACCTAACCACTAATGACGAAAATGCGACCGTTGAAATGAACGACGATGGCAGCTTCACCATTACTCCGAGTGAAAACTTCAACGGTAATATCGAATTTAGTTACGATGTCACCGATGGGGAAGAGATGGTCGCTGCTGGCCTAGACTTGACGGTAACACCAGTCAATGACTCGCCAGAGCCACAAGACCAAGCATTCGCTATTGGTGAAGATGGGGTTCTTAACTTCACTGATGCTGACCTGTTAACAGGTGCAACGGATGTTGAAGGTGATGACCTGACGGTAGAAGGTGTGACATACACGGGTGCCGACGGTGTTCTTACTGACAATGGCGATGGAAGCTACAGTTTTGCGCCAAACGAGAACTTCAATGGTGATGTGAACTTCAGCTTTGATGTGTCAGATGGCACAAATACGGTTCAAGCCAACATTGATGTGAGTGTGACACCAGAGAACGATCCACCAGTGGCGGGCAGTACGTCTTACACTGTGCATGAAGACAACTCAATCACGATCAGTAACGAACAGCTATTAGCCAACTCTTCAGACATTGAAGGTGAGGTTGCGATTGATAGCGTGACTTACACTGGCAGTGACGGTGTGTTCGAAGACAACGGTGACGGCACCTACACCTTCTCACCAAACGAGAACTTCAATGGTGATGTGAGCTTAGCGGTTGTTGTTACCGATGAAGAAGGAACAACAGAAGCGACCACAGCAGGAATCACCGTGCTTGAGGTGAACGATCCGCCAATCGCAGGGTCTACCAGCTACTCAGTGAACGAAGATGAAGTTATCACCATCAGTGCAGAGCAACTGTTGGCGAACTCTTCTGATATTGAAGGTGAAGTGGCGATTGATAGCGTGAACTACACAGGCGCTGACGGTATCTTTACTGATAATGGCGATGGAACATTCAGCTTTGCACCGAACGCAAACTTCGACGGCGATGTTAGCCTCGATGTCGTGGTGACTGATGAAGACGGTGCGACAGTAGCCACCAGCGCAAGTATTGATGTTCTTCCAATTAACGATCCACCAGTATCGGGTGACTTGGCATACAGCATTGATGAAGATGGTTCGATTACTCTGACTCAAGAGCAATTGCTATCTCAAGCCTCGGATGTGGATGGTGATGATCTGACCGCAAGCAACTTAAGCGCAGGTGATAATGCAACCGTTGTTGATAATGGCGATGGCACCTTTACAGTAACGCCAGATGCGAACTTCAATGGCGATATCGACCTAAGCTTTGATATTTCGGACGGTACCGAGTCGATTGTGGCGAACGCCGATCTGACGGTAAACCCAGTCAACGACTTGCCAACGACATCTGATGTTTATGCGAACGTTGATGAAGATAATGTCATCACTATCACGCAGGAGCAGTTACTTGCGAATGCCGCTGATATTGAGGGTGATGACCTTGTCGCTTCCGACTTAACCTTGGTCGGTGACGATGCAACGATTGTCGATAACGGCGATGGCACGTTCTCAATCACTCCAAGCGAGAACTTCAATGGCTACATCGATGTTGCCTACAGCATCAACGATGGCGACACACCAATTGCCGCTAACTTAGGCTTAACCGTTGACCCAGTTAACGACGCGCCAATTGTTTCTGCCGATGTGGCGATAACCATTGAAGAAGATGGTTCGTACACCATTACTCAAGAAGAGCTCCTACAATTCGCGACTGACATCGAAGACGATGACATGACCGCAATTATCGGAGAGCAGGGCGATGAAACGACCGTTACCGGTACTGTGTTGGATGCTGAAACTGGTAATCCAATCGCAGGTGCGGATGTTACGCTAACCGACAACGCAGGTCATTCTTACACGGCGGAGACGGATCAATCCGGTAACTACTCTGTGAGCGGTCCTGTTGTTGACCAAGGTACCGTCACTATTGAACAAGAAGGCTCTATTACTAGCAGCTTCCTAGTTCCAGCAGGCGAAGATACCAATGGTGGCGTAACCGCAATATCGGAAGTACTTGAAGAAACAGATATGCGTATCGTGGTCACATGGGGCGACAGTCCACGTGATATGGACAACCACCTATGGCTCTACGATACAGAGAATGGCAGTGAGCTAGACCATATTTACTATCGCGACATGAGCCATGATTTGGGTGAAGGTAACGTTGTTCAACAAGATGCAGATGACACAAATGGTGGCGGCCCTGAAACCATCACCATTCCAAACTACCAAGATGCTGACATGCACTATTCAGTACACAACTACACCAACAGAAGTTGGGATGTAGATGGTGTTGAAGATGTACAAGTTCAGGTATTTGTTGGCGATACATTGGTTGAAACCTTTAGCCCTGATTTATCTGAAAGCCCATCGGGTGACCACTGGCATGTATTCGATATCGTGAACGGCGTTATTGTTCCAAGCCAAGATGTAGGCACTCAAAATGCATTCGACTTGCCAACGGCAGAAGAAGCGCTCGCGAATGAAAACGCCATTGATATCTCTGAATTGCTAACCGGCGATGAAGGTGATGACTCTGGTGATACGGGTGGAAACGAACCAAGTGTTGGAGATGTTTCCATTGAGAACGCTCTTATCACTGACAATGGTGACGGTACTTACACCATTACACCGGAAGAGAACTTCAACGGTGAATTCTCGATTAGCTACAACGTAGACGATGGTAACGGTGGGGTTACTCCAGCGGAACTAGACGTGACAGTAACAGCAGTGAACGACCTGTCTGTAATCTACGACCACGACTACACCATTAATGAAGATGGCTCGCTAACCTTTACCGATGAACAGCTATTGGCTGGTGCAACGGATATTGACGGCGATGACCTTTCTGTCGAGTCGGTTAGCTACGAAGGCACAGACGGTGTGTTCACGGATAATGGCGACGGTACATACACCTTTGCGCCAAACGAGAACTTCAATGGCAATGTCGACCTAACTTACGATGTGAGTGATGGTACTGATGTTGTATCGGCGAATATTGATGTTCAAGTTGTGCCAATCAATGACTTGCCGGTAGCGGGTTCTACAACTTACAGCGTTGAAGAAGACGGCAGTATCACCCTAAGCGATGCACAGCTTCTAGCGAATAGCTCGGATGTTGAAGGGGAAGTGTTTGTCAGCGATGTAAGCTACAGCGGCACTGATGGTGTATTCACTGATAATGGTGATGGTACTTACACCTTTGCTCCAAACGAAAACTTTAACGGTGACATCAGTCTTGATGTCTCTGTTATGGATGAAGATGGCGCAACCGCTGAAACAACCGCTGGTATCGACGTCATTGCTGTTAATGACTTGCCAGTTGCAGGTTCAACGACCTACGGCGTTGACGAAGATAACGTGATTACCATCTCTGAAGCGCAGCTTCTTGCGAACAGCTCAGATATTGAAGGTGACGTATCCGTTAGCGACGTTTCCTACTCAGGCGCAGACGGTATCTTCACTGACAATGGCGATGGTACTTACAGCTTCGCACCAAATGAAAACTTCAACGGCAATGTCAGCCTAGATGTCACCGTTGCAGATGAAGACGGTGCAACCGCTCAAACGACTGCGGGTATTGATGTTATCGCGGTCAACGATGCACCAGTATCGGGTGACTTGGCTTACTCAGTGGATGAAGATGGTTCAATCACGCTAAGCCAAGAGCAACTGCTTGCTCAAGCATCGGATGTGGACGGTGATGATCTTACCGCTGCCAACCTAACCGCGGGTGATAACGCTACAGTTACGGCAAACGATGATGGTTCATTTACCATTACCCCAGATGCTGACTTCAATGGCGATATTGACCTAAGCTTCGACCTTTCTGATGGTACTGAAACGGTTGTTGCAACGGCCGACCTTACTGTGAATCCAGTGAATGACATCGCAGTTGTAGAAAATGTCGCTTACACCATTGAAGAAGACGGTTCGCTTACCTTTACTGATGAGCAACTGCTAGCGGGTGCTTCTGATATTGATGGTGATGAGCTTTCAGTTGCCGATGTGTCTTACACTGGCGCAGAGGGTGTGTTCACCGACAATGGCGATGGCACTTACACCTTTGCACCGAACGAGAACTTCAATGGTGACGTAAGTCTGGACTTCTCAGTATCTGACGGTACAGAGACGGTTGATGCAAATATCGACGTAACTGTAACAGACGTTAACGATGCACCAGTGGCAGGCGCAACGTCTTACCAAATGAACGAAGATGGCACCATCACATTGAGCCCTGAGCAGTTGATTGCTAATAGCTCCGATGTGGACGGTGAAGTGTCGCTTGATAGCGTGAGCTACTCAGGTGCAGACGGTATCTTGGTTCAAAATGAAGATGGTTCGGTAACGTTCGCACCAAACGAAAACTTTAACGGCGACATCAACCTTGATGTGACGGTTATTGATGACGACGGTGCAACGGCTCAGACTACCGCTGGTATTGAAGTTATTGCAGTTAACGACGCACCAGTGGCCGGAAACGTCGCTTACTCGGTTGATGAAGACGGTTCAATTACGCTATCTCAAGAGCAGCTGCTGGCTAACGCATCTGATGTTGATGGTGATGCACTAACCGCAAGCAACCTATCTGCAGGTGACAATGCGACTGTAACAGCGAACGAAGATGGTTCATTTACTATCACTCCGGATGCTGATTTCAACGGTGACATTGATTTGAGCTTCGATGTGTCAGATGGCCTTGAAACTGTTCAAGCTGGCGTCGACCTAACGGTTAACCCAGTCAATGACCTACCAACAGCAGAAGACCAAAACTTTACTGTTGAGGAAGATGGAACGCTAATCTTCACGGATGCAGACCTATTAGCAGGTGCTGCAGACATTGACGGCGATGACTTGTCTATCGTTGACGTGTCTTACACGGGTGCAGAAGGTGTGTTCACGGATAACGGTGATGGCACTTATAGTTTTGCTCCGAACGAGAACTTCAATGGCGATGTCAACCTAGGCTTCACAGTGACTGATGGCACTGAGACAGTCGATGCCAATATTGGTGTGACGGTAACGGATGTTAACGATGCACCAGTAGCGGGTTCTACGTCTTATCAAATGAACGAAGATGGCACCATTACAATCAGCCCTGAGCAGTTAATTGCTAATAGCTCGGACGTTGATGGTGAAGTGTCGCTTGAAAGCGTGACTTACTCAGGCTCTGACGGCACCTTGGTTCAAAACGATAATGGTTCTGTGACCTTCACGCCAAGTGAGAACTTTAACGGTGATATCAGCCTAGATGTGGTTGTAACCGACGATGACGGTGCGACTGCTACAACAACGGCAGGCATCGAAGTTCTAGCCGTGAACGATGAGCCTGAATCCGAGGATGTGAAACTTACGACAGCCGAAGACAGCACCATTCTTATCACACAAGACATGTTATTGGCTCAGGCGACGGATATTGATAACACCGTAGATGAGCTGTCAGCTTCTGGTCTACAAATCGACCCTAGCTTGGGTGAGTTGCTAGACAACGAAGATGGTACTTGGTCATTTACACCAAACGAAAACTTCAATGGCGATGTGCCAATGACGTTTAACGTTAGCGATGGCCAAGAGACAATCTCAGTCGACGGTAACATCGATGTCACGCCAGTGAACGATGCACCTGAAGCGCCAATGATTGAGATGCAAGGCGAAGAAGATGTGGTCATGGTGATTGACCCAGCTTACATCGCGGATCAAGTCACAGACCTTGATGGCGACGAGATCAGCATCGAGAGCATCACAGTTCGAGCTCCAGCGAATGCGACCTTAACGCAGCAACCAGACGGCATGTATCACTTAGTGACTACTCAAGACTTTAATGGCTTAGTAGAACTCGGTTATCAAGCAACTGACGGGGAAGAAGTGGTTGATGGCTCGTTGAATGTGGATATCATTCCTGTTAACGACGCACCGTTTAACGTCGGTAACGCGATGATGACCACAGACGAAGATGGCGCGTTCACCTTCGATGCTGGCGACTTGATGAACTTGTTCGGTGACATTGATACGGCGGACCTTGTTGTTTCTCGCATTATTACCGCAGATGGTGAAGATGGTGGTGAAGTAACGGACAACGGTGATGGAACTTGGACATTCACACCAACGGGCGACTTTGCGGGTGTTTCTGACCTACAAGTGGTCGTGAGTGACGGTGAGTTTGAAACGGTTCTCGATGTTCCGGTGTACGTCCGTCCTGTCGCAGATGGCGCAGTTATTTCAACTGACCATGACGGTCCATTAGTGTTCGGTGAAGATGAAACCGGTCACTTAGGACTGAATGTTGGACTAGTCGATGATTCAGAAACGCTAAGTAACCTAGTGATGACAGGTTTCCCTGTTGGATTCGAGGTAACCGATGGTGTGAATACCGTGATGATCACTGAGCCGGGTCAATACATCGACCTGTTCGACTGGGATATCTCAAACATTCAAATGACGCCGCCTGAAGACTTCCATGGTGAGTTCTTCGTAACCGTAAGTGCAACAACGGTTGATTACGGAGATGAGCCAGAAGCGTTTGAAGATGGCATCGATTCAGGTGACTTCGAGACCGTGGCGGGTGATTCCATCATCCTAACCGCTGATGATCTAATCGGATTGGCTGAGAATGTCGATGCAGACAGCGACGATGAAGTGAAACTGGTTCATCTAGCAGACCGCAGCCAAGGTGAGATTGTCGATAATGGCGATGGCACTTGGACGTTCACACCTGCACCAGGCTTTACTGGCGAAGCAGACATTGCTTACGTGGTTGATAAAGATGGCGTGCTTCACGATGAGCAAACTGGCGTGGTCGTGAAAGAGGGCGATTCACAAGAGAATGCAGCACCAGAAGTTAACAGCATCACAACGACGGAAATCGCAGCCGATGCAACCTTGTCGTTTACTGATGAAGACATGTTAGCGAACCTGACCGATGCAGAGGGCGATAGCTTGAGCATTGAGTCAGTGAGCTTGATGGAAGGTCAAGGCGTAATTGAGAGCGATAACCAAGGTAACTATCAATTCACACCTGCTGAAGACTACACCGGCGATGTTCAAGTTGGGTTTATTGCGACTGATGGCGAAAGTCGCATCGAAAGCTTCTTCAATGTGGATATTCAAGGTGGCGATGAAGCAGCGGCGAGTGAAGGTTATGTCTTAGCGGATGATGGTTCACTAACTATCACCGAGTCACAGCTGGTGGATGAGTTAGGCGTGAGTGATTCTGCACAAGTTGTTGATGTTGCAGACGCGAACGATGCAGGCTTCTTTGCTGAATCTGGCGAAGGTGAGTGGACTTACTGGCCAAACGAAGACTTTGACGGCAACTTAGCGATGAATGTCGACGTTAACGATGGTGGTGAGGTGTCGAGCCATAGCTTAAGTATCCAAGTAGCCGATGACTCAGCACAGAGTGATGAACCACAAGCACAAGCCGCTCAAGCAACGGAAGAGCAGCAAGTGGAAGTCGCACTACAAGCTGATGACCAAGCTCAGGATGCTGAAACCGAAGACAGCGTGGCTGATGTAACGGCGGCTCCGGGCGATACTATCTCTATCTCGATTCCAGATGAGGTGAGTGGTAACGAATCGGTTGATTATGCTGAAATGTCGGGCTTACCTGAGGGATCTACTGTGAGTAACGCATTGGATAACGGTGATGGTAGTTTCACAATCAGCGGCAACTTAGAGCAGTCTGTATCGGTTGAACTTCCTGAGGGTTACGAAGGTACTAGCGAGATCCAATTCCAAGGTTATGACGAATTGGGTAGCTCAATAGACGGTGCAAGCGGCTCTGTGGACGTTGAAGTCGATGATCAATACACCATGCAAGGTTCTACTCAAGAGCAGCAACCAGACATGGCGGGTATGGAATCCGGCGGTAGCGATTGGACAAGTTCTGGTGGTCAAGATCAAGGTGTTGACTTCACGGACGACTCTGGAAGCTTCGATTCAGATTCTCAAACTGGAACCGATCAAGGCAACGACTTCGACCAAAGCTCGATTTAATCGAGAGGGCTTGGTTTTAGTCTGAACCGACATTTAGTCTAAACCGACAAGTAGGCAGGGCAGCGTGATGTTGCCCTCGTTAAAGCCATGCAGAGTCGCCTTTGCGTGGCTTTTTTATTTGTTTTTGTCTCGCTAAATAGACTTGAGAACAGATAAAAATGTCCTTAATTATTAGAAGAGTTAATTAAAAGGAGGGACGACATGTATCGATATGTCAGTTCGCCACAAGCGTCGAAATACATCGTGCCACCACCTCAACATCGTGAGTTGTCGAGTGTGGATGTTCCTGAGTCTGAATTGGAGATGCGAGAAATTCTAAATAATTGGTTTGCCGATGGTTTGGCTCCGATTATTCAAAGTGATGGCGATTACATTTCGGCAAGCGACCAAGTGCGATTTGAAAAACTTAGCCGCACGGTTGGCATGTTATTGAGGAACAAAGACTATTACTTTGCCACTAAGCGTATCCTATCTTTGTGGGAGCAAGATTGCCTTGAAACCACCTATGTTAATTACCTCATTCTACGCAGCGAAAGAGGTACTTCGTTAAGGTGATTAAACGCAGCCTGGATTCGCTGACCATGATTGCTTGTTTTGAGAGCTATGATGACTCAAGTTTGCTAAGAAGCAGGCAAACAAAAAGGGCAAGCTTTTGAGGCTCACCCTTGTGATTGTTCTTTAAATGTCTATTTAGCTATTTAGACCCAACCATCAAATTTCAGTCGTTTTTGAATCCTCTCGACCGCTTCTTTCTGCATCTGTCTAACTCGCTCATTAGAGACATTCACATCCAACATTTGTCCAACCTCAGACAGTGTTTTCACCTTGTTGTCGAAGAAACCAAAACGGTGAATAAGAACCTTCTGCAATTTAGGTGGCAGTGTGTTTATGATCTGCTCTAGCGCATGTGTAAATGATTGGTCTTCACAGTCTTGTTGAGGATCGGGGATGTATTCACTTTCGCACTGTTCAAGTACAAGTGGTGCGTGGCTGATACCAACCGTCGTTGTTACGTCAATAAACCCGCTTAACGCAACCAGTTGATCGACACGTTCAGCTTTTACGCCTGAGCTATTCGATAATTCTGAGATCGAGATTTCTTTGCGCATTTTTTTGCTTACATCGAGCTTCTTTGATGCAAGGCTATTAATTTCTTTACACACATGAGCAGGTAAGCGAACGGTACGACCTTTATTCATTAAGGCCGCTTCAATATTTTCGCGAATCCACCACACAGCATAAGTGGAAAAACGATAGCCGGGTTCTGGATCGTACTTATCGATGGCCTTGATTAAGCCAATATTCCCTTCTTCGATAAGGTCGAGCAGTGTGAAGTTGTTGCCTTTGCGTTTTAGATAACTTTTTGCGATTTTTACAACGAGGCGTAGATTCGATTCGATCATGATGTCACGTGCATGTTTGTCACCCGCACGATTCAACTTTGCGTAATACAATTCATCTTCACGCGATAACAGATCAATGCCCACGATATCCTTTAGATAGTGAGCATAAGGTTCTGTAGCAGTTGAAAATGATTCTTTAATGGGAGTTTCATTCGTGAGCCCCTGAAACGCAGCAAAATTGTCATTGTTCATTTCCTTGTCCTTATCTAGCCGACTGAACGTTTTATTTATTTTATTATTATGTCACCAGATGGATAACACTTGGTTTCATTGAAGTGTAGGTAACAGTTTCTTCTTTACCAATAAATAAAATGCAATTTCGTATGTTTATGTCACAAAAAAATCTACAAATATTTAACTATTTTGCATCCCATCGAGTGTGACGGTTTTTTGTTCAAGACATGTATGTAGGAGGTCTATAAAGTGTTGCTATGTTTGAGCTTATCTAGATAAATACCATGAATTTATAGGCGTGGATTAGCTATATCATTGAGAGAGAAAATGATAAGGAAAATGACAAGAGTCGAGGTTCAATGTTTCCAAATACCTCAACTCCTTTGGCTACTAAGTTTCACCACGTAACTCTTAGTTCTATCGACTAATAAGTGCTGAGCACATCATCGATTTGTTGATTGATGATTTTTACTTCGCTGTAGATAACCGAAAGGTCATCCGTTTGAGGTGCTAGTTTATTGGATGTGTTTTGCTCGACTCTTTCTAAGGCCGCTGTAGCTGTTTCTTCGCCGAAGCTGGCTAATATGCCTTTTAATGTATGTACGATAAAATGAAGCTTGCCCCAATCTTGTTGCTGTACCAGTTCTTGTATCTCTTCTAATGAATTGCCATGGTCTTCTTGATACACAGACAATACAGCGAAGATTATTTCTCTGTCATTATCTAAGTAGGCATTTAAGGCATCGATATCTAGCATATAGACTCCTGTTGGCTGTATGTTGAAAATGGGCTAGGCGGCTTACTCGAAAAACCAGATCTTAATGAATCACTAATCCATTGATTCCATTTTGGAGGAAGTTCTAACTGTAAAATTTCTCTTAAATAGTCGTCGCTAAGTTTTTCATCTATATGAGCTTTATGAACGGCATATATATAGTCAAGTTTGGCGGCAACTGAATATGGGTAACTGTGAATATAGTCTTTTAATTCCTGTATTGACCCAAAGTTATCAATGTTTATACAAGTTGAAGGGTCGACATTTTTGGACTCAAGTTTGTGGTTTACTGCTTCTCCACGAGATTTTAGGCATTCCACTGCTAAGTGATAAAGAGAGTACTCCCCAAAATGGACGAGCAGTGGTAATAGTTGATCGAGCAAGTAAGTTGGTTGGCTGTGGAAATTATTCGCTAACAGCGTTGAAGCTCTAATCACTTTTTTGTGGGCAACCTGAGGGCTATTTTCGATGAGCAAGATACTGCTCTGAAACAGGGCAAGGCTGGCTAAAACCTGCTGCTGTTGTTTTACCGGAAGTTTCAGGTTTACTAACTCGGTGAATTGGTTGGCGTGCTCAAGCAAAATACGTTTGTACTTTAGTTGCGTCTCGCGCTGATAAGTCGCTTTTAACGAATTAAAGTGCGCACAAATGGAGTGAATGACATCAATGTCAGCAGCTGAAATATGGGTCGCATACATCTCACCTAACTTTATGATCATACGTGTGTTGTCTGCGTTCTCAGCCAAGTCAATCGCCCTGATTGCACGATGGCTGATACTTGGTGTCATCTCAAATGCACGAATCGCTAATTTCAGAGCAGGAAGCAGCATCTTATGTTTTTCGTAGATACAGCTTAAGCAATCAATGACGCTCAATGAGAGTGGCTGCGCGATCAGAAAGTTGTGGAGCTTATCTATGGCTAGCTCCTGTTTGCCTAAACTGTCGAGAATCAGAGCTTCAGCAACCAGTTTCGTCGGGTGCATGTTGGTTTTCGAGTGGCTAATGACGCTAGAGAGTAATTGCCATTTCTTACCAGAAATTAAATGTTCAATCAGTGTCGCTTCGAATTGAACGCTAGTGCCATTAGGCGAGAGCGCTAATGCTTGAGCCAATTTATCCTGACTGGTGATTGGATATAACTCGTTCAGTTGTGTCAGCTTCTTCGAGATGGACACAGCACTTTGGATCTTTTTACCTAACCTCTGAGTATGAATCGGTTTAGAAACGAAATGGTGTGCCTCACCTGAAAGGGCAGTTAATACCGTTTCTTGCCGCATATCTCCGGAGAGTAAAATTGTCGCAACCGTATGGTCGATGAGCCTATTTCGATACAGAATTCCTAATAGTTCAAAGCCCGTGAAGAATTGCTCTAAGTGGTAATCGATGAGGAGTACATGAAAAGAGTGAGTCTCGACCGCTTTAATTGCTTGTCGATAGTCGGTCGCAATAAAGATGCAATCATGCGCAATGCCCAAGCTCGAGAGTTGCTGCTTTATAAGAATAGTTGCACTCTTGGAGTCGTCGACAATTAAAACTCGTAGGTCAGGTGGTAAGGTCAAATCCATTTTCCTCAATACCAAATGTTATTTTTAATTTAGGCATCAAGTTGCACATTGTCAAGGTGCCAATATCACAGACAAACACTCAATAAACTATTGGTAATTAAGGAGTATTCGATAGCATTTATGAAAGACTTCAAACGCAGGTTACTTTTACCTGATTTTCGTTGGGCTATACGTGTTTTAGAAATAAAAAAGAGGCAAGCCGATAAGCTTACCTCTCAGTTTAATTGTTCGATTTTTTATTCGAAATGTTGTTCTTTTCTTGAAGCTTTATTAAACAAAACTCTAGCGCTAATCACGCATATTTAGAATCAATACTGCAGCTAAAGCCAAGAACGCCGTCATCATTAAGAACACATCGTTGTAAGCCATGATAGCGGCGTCACGTTGCATTGTGCCAAGTAGGCTAGCTTGCGCTTGTTGCATCGCCGTTGCGGCATCACTGCCAGATTGAATAAAGAACGCTTGTTGATCTTTGAGCGTTTGCCAACCCAATTGGCTAACTGAAGGCAGCGACTCTTTGATATGAGCCAAATGCTCGCGCGTCTTGTTATCTAGCAACGTAGCAATAATCGCGATACTAAATGCGCCCCCTAGGTTGCGCATTACGTTGGTTAAGGTTGAAGCGTCAGGCGTGTCCATTTTGCTGATGTTTTTCATCGCAACCAAAGACAGCGGAACCATAATAAACGGGCTACCGATAGCGCGCAGAACCATGGACAAGATCAACTGTTGGCCACCAAAATCAATCGTCATATGTGTATTCACGTAACAACTGAAGCCAAACATCGCGAAACCAAAGGTCACTAAGTACTTAGGCTTAATGATTTGCGTCAGCTTAGGAACGATTGGGAATATCAACAACTGTGGGAAACCCATCCACATCAAGACTTCACCAATCTCCATCGCATTGTATTGCTGAATTTGAGTGAGGTACATTGGCAGTACATAGATAGAGCCGAGCAATGCCATCCCTAGAATCAAATAGGCGATACAAGACATAGCAAACTGCCCATCCCGCAATAGCCGCAAATTCACCAATGGCTTTTTGTGTTGGAGTTCGTTTATCACGAAGTAAACCAAAGTCACTGCAGACACAATACTCAAGCCTATGATGAAGCTCGAACTGAACCACTCTTCACGGTTACCTTCTTCTAGCACCACTTCTAAACAACCTAGCCCTAACGCCATGGTCGCGATACCAAACCAGTCGGCTTTTTTCAGTGTGCCAAGGTCGAGCTTTTCATCATCCAAGCCATATCGGATCATGGTGATCACAAGCAAAGCCGGCGGAATATTGATATAGAAAATATAGTGCCACGAGAAGTTCTCCGTCAGCCAACCACCAAATGTTGGGCCGATCGATGGAGCAAAGGTCGCGGTTACGCCAAACAGTGCCATACCCACAGCACGTTTGTTAACAGGTAATAACTGAATCACTAACGAGAAAGCAAGCGGGATTAAAGCACCACCACTGAAGCCTTGCATCGCGCGGAATACAATCATCGAGGTCATGTTCCAAGAAAACGAACACAACAAAGATGAAATGGTGAAGATGGCCGTCGTCCACGTGATATAACGGCGTTTACCGAGCGCTTTAGAAAGCCAACCACTGAGTGGGATAGCGATCATCTCTGCGACTAGGTAAGACGTAGAGATCCACGAGCTTTCATCCAAGGTGGCAGACAGCGCACCTTGAATGTCTTTGAGAGACGAGTTGGTGATCTGAATATCCAATATCGCCATAAACGCGCCGATTAAGCCGCCAAAAAGGGCGATCCAATGGCGTCTCGAAACCTCGTCATCATCATTTGTTTGGGTGACAACACCAGTGTTACTCATGGTCTAGCCTCGTTTATCGATGGTCGCTACCACAGACAAACCAGGGAGCAGTCGACCTTTCAACTCTTGCTGATCTGGAATCGTAATTTTCACCGGTACACGCTGAACGATTTTAGTGAAGTTACCGGTCGCGTTTTCTGGTGGTAGGAGCGCAAACTTAGCGCCAGTCGCAGGGGAGAAGCTGTCTACCACGCCTTCAAGTGGTTGACCCGGAAAGGCATCCAGTTCGACTTCTACGGTTTGGCCTTTATGAATACCGCTTAATTGAGTTTCTTTGAAGTTAGCTTCAATCCACACTTGGTTGTTTGGTACCAAACTCATCAATGGCGCGCCTGCTTGAATCAGCAAGCCTTCACGGACGCTACGTTTACCAATCACGCCATCCGCTGGCGCGTAGACCTTGGTGTAATCAAGGTTAAGTTGTGCTTGATCTCTTTGTGCTTGAGCTTCAGTCACGGATGCGTTTGCTTGTTCGATTTCACTCGCAATCACGATTAGTTGATCATTACTTGCGACAAGGTTTGCTTTTGCTTCTTCAAGTTCTGCTTGGGTGACTTTTTGTTGTGCGACCATGCTGTCGACTTCATCTTGCGAAGCATAGTTACGCTTTAATAAGCTACGAGAACGCACGACTTGTTGGATTGCACGCTCGTATTCAGCTTGTGCGGAATCAACACGGCTCTCAGCTTGATTTATTTGGCTACGTTGTAACGTTTGTTGAGCGATAAGGTTGTGTACGCTTGATTGAACGACGCTTAAATGCGCATTCGCCTGAGCAAGTGCAGATTGGTAATCACGATCATCAATTTGAACCAACAAGTCACCTTGTTTAACCGATTGGTTATCACTCACGTAAGACTTAACAATATAACCCGACACCTTCGGGCTTATATTAGTGATGTCGCCTTGCAGGTAGGCATTGTCGGTTGACTCGAAGTACTGGCCATAGCCATACCAATATCCAGCGCCAGCTAAGCCTAATGACAGCATGATCGCAGTAGCAATAAGCGGGGCTTTTTTACGTTTTTTTGTGCTTACTGATTGCGAAGCGTTGTTGTTCTCTGTCATTTTTTATTTCTCATTTTGTTTTTATTTAGATGTAACGAATTGTAAATGAATTCGATTGATTGATAAGATAGGAAAAAAGGGAAACACTGTTGCGTGAATCTTACTAATAGGGCTTTGGGAGAAGTACGATGGACTTAAATGCTGTGACTGTTTTTACACAAGTTGTTGATTGTGGGAGTTTCACGCACGCAGCTGAAGCATTGAACATGACCAAGTCGACCGTCAGCCGAAAGCTAGACGAGCTGGAACAGCACCTAGGTGTGAGGTTGATCACTCGTTCGACACGAAGTTTAGTTTTAACGCCAGAGGGTGAGCGCTTTTATCAGTCGAGCATGCAGATGCAAGAGATCATGAACCAAGCTGAGTTAGAGGTTTCTGCCAATCAGGATTTGATCCGAGGGCAGTTGAATGTTGTGTTGCCTGTCGAATTGGGGCATCAAGTATTAGCCACATACATCCACAGTTTCCTAAAAGAGCACCCAAACGTGACTTTGAACTTAGAACTATCGAATCGAGAAGTCGACATCATTGCGGAGGGGATCGATCTTTACGCACAAATTGGTGAGCTAGTGGACTCGAGCTTGGTTTCTCGTTACCTCACAACATCGAAGCGTGTATTGGTAGCCAGCCCTGAGTATTTAGAACAGTTCGGTGAAATCTCTTCACCCGATGACCTTAAGCCTCCATTTAGGATGATTGAGGTCGTGAACAAGGCGGCACGTCTACCTAAGTGGCATTTGCAATTAGAAGGCGGTGAGTCGATTTTGATCGATCTACCGTGTCAGTTGCGGGTGAATACCATCACGGCATGCCTAACAGCGTGTGTGGATGGGCTCGGCTTGGCGGTGCTTCCTGAATTCATTTGTCGGGAACACTTCAAGACAGGTAAGCTGATTCGCTTGTTACCTGAATATGAGATGCCAGAAGTTTCAGTAAGCCTAGTGTATGCAGACAGACAGTTGATGCCGAAACGTAAGAAGGTCTTTATCGACTATCTACTGACTGCTTTTCAAAATAGGAAGCACAAGTAACGGGCTGAACATTAGCGGTTAAATAAGTGCTTAAGCTTCCTATTATTCGTTTTTGTCTAAACCGTATCGAAGCTAACTATGATTGGGCTGCCAGTCGACGACTTGCCCATTCGCCAATATAGCTTTGACCGATAGGGCAGCAATATCGATACCGTTGTAACGAAATGCCTTGTTAGAGAAGTTGGCAATGATCTTACTCCCGTCACTGAACTCGGTTTGTTGAACTTCGCCGCTTTTGTCTAACCATATGAAATCGACTAATTGTTTATCCCATAGCTGCTCATGTATTGGCTCAAATCCATCTTGATAGTGCTTCAAAGCCTTAAGCCTTGGACTTGAGCTCGATAACGCTTCATCTCGTGTTAAGTGAACCATGGCTGGCGTGTTGTAAAGCATGGCAGTCAAATCACGATGGGCTTTCACATTGGTGAATTTCAAGCTGTCTGAATGCCAGTGGTGTGTGTTAATCACTTCGTCGTGAAATACGGTTTGGTATAGTGGAATTCGGTATTGAGGCGAAAACAGCAATGACTTGTAGGGTTCTTTGACCTTAGCTGACTTGAAGAAAAAGTCAGGTTTATGGTCTGGATACCAACGACCCAAGTAATAAGGTGATTGTAGGTCTTCTTTCATCTCTTTGTCTGACCAACCAAAGCCGACTGTTTCTAAGCCGTGTGCAAAAGCGATGCCTTTTGTCGTCAGGCTATTACCATCTTCAGAACCAAGCACCAAATCGGGTTGATCGCTTAACCACTGCATTCGGTTATTGAAGGCAGAAAGCATATCCGTCTCACTGCTATTATCGCTGTAGTCCTCACGCGCCATCGCAGTCGCATCAACATCTAGGAACAGGCTATTGAAGTGACCAAAACGCATGATGTCTACGGCGCGCTGTTTTACATAATCCAAATGGCAATTCGGGTTCAAGTAAAAACCGTTTCCTCGAAACCCTTTTTTTAGGCTGCCATCCGCCATTTCAATCGCACAACTTTCACGCATCGGTTTTGGTAATTGGGCGGTTAGCCAGTTGTCATTGAGCTTCGCAGGAATGGCTGTGTTGTAGGAGTCATAGGTTCCAACCAGATAACCAGATTGCTTAGCCAGTTCTACTGCATTCGGTTGGTAGAATGCTGGCATCCAGTTATCGAAGCCTAACCAAAGCTTGTTTAATCCTGCTTTGTTCAGATTGTTGACCATGCCTGATGACAAGGCTTGCCCCCAAGTATCCGGATCATTGAGATAAGAGGACGCATGCTTAATCAACCAGCTTTTCTTGCGCTGAGCTGCGGTGTGTTGAGCTTTAATGGTGTTATCAGTAAGTGTTGGCGTTGCAACAGGATACAAGCTTTGTAATGAATGGTTAATAGAGTCCAACAACAGTTGTTTATGATACTGGCTAAACCAATCTTTGCCTTTAGACAGAGGGGATAACTCTCGCTTCGCTTCACTTGAAATGTTTAATTGAGAGTCCTCTAGATACCAAGCGTTTAATCCCCACCAGTCGCTCACATCTTGGATACTTAAAGGGTCTTTACCAAACAAGTAGACGTGGCTTGCGCCAATCAGCTTATTCACATCTGGGTTACGCTTTTGCTTTTCAACAAGCGATTCAGAGAGACCATTTTCAATTCGCCAATCGCGATAGTGTTTGGCGCCATCTAACCAAGAGTCTCCAAGTGTTATCCGAACCGTAAAAGGCTGTGATTGATTCAGCGTTGTAAATTGGTGTGAAGCGCTCATATCAATCTTGGTCTTCTCATCAGAGGACGTATCCGACGATGCATCAGAAAAGAACAATTGGTTGTTTGTCGGGTTAATCAACTGATAACTGATGAATTGATCATTCTGTTGTACCGTCCAAAATGGCATTTTTAAGTCTTGAGTGGTGTTACTTCCGGAATGGTTGTCGACTAAGTAATCGGCCCATTGCTTGTTGTTGGTCGGTACGCGCATCCCCTCACTAAAGGGCAGAAATAGAGTCTGAGTTTGTTGTTCTGCTAGGTCAAACCAAACGAGTTCAATGGGTTGGTTTCGTTTTACTTGTGTGTTTTCAGGTAAGGTGAATTGGACAAGAAGATTATGTTCCTTCAACTCAGCTTCAACATTGATTCCACTCGGCATGAGTGTCCAAGATGCCTTGGTTTTTGAGTCTATGACTAGGTGAGTAACTTTTTGAGGTTGACGATCAACGGTCAAAGCAGTGCTATTAACACTTAAGCCATTCCAATCTATCGCTAATGTTTTTGTTGAAATCGACACTATGTGACTAGCGTTACTGTTACTGACGTGGCTTTTGCTGGTAAGGGTGACTTGATTATCTTGTGCGTTTGCCGAGAGCGCACAAGTCGTGAATAGAGCTGCAATAGCAAAAGACGTAAAATTAAGTTGATGACGAACGTTGACCATATCTAGATTCCGTAAAGGGTAAGTACGGTTATTACACCCAAATCGCGTTGGTGTTTTGTCACCTATATGTCTCTATTCGAAGCGCCATTAGCTTATTACAGGTTTTGCAGCTTGTTACGAATGTCTGTGAGATGCGAGCTTAACTTAGAAAGGCATCGCGACACGCTGTACATATTGGATTTCAATCGCACCTTGGTATTCAAACATTTCAACCGATGCACTCAAGTGTTTAGCTTCAGATCCGATTGGGCTTTCGGTAGGAAGAGATGCTTGCGTTGTTTTGACTGGCACCTTGAAGCCTAACATATCGTAGTTTTCGTCAAACCACTGCCAACTCACATTGGCGTTAGGGCAGTTGTCGATCACCTTCGGTGGCGTGATCACGATATGTGGTTCGCTGAGTTTACTTTCGAGTGTTAACCATCGCTTGCTGTTGTCTAAAGCGACAACAATAGGATAGTGGTTTGAACCTATCTTTAGTTGATAAACACCAGATTCGGGTTTGATAAACATTTCACTAGTCTCAATCTCTTGATACTCATTGTTAGAAGCGAGTTGTCCATCGAGAAGGACTTTACCTTTAGGGGAGACCAGAGAGATAGGTTGTGTTTGGGTTTTCATGTCTTCACTGAGTTGTTCTGCAGCGACTTTGATTTGATAACCTTGCGATGAAAGGCCGTAGCGTCGAATGAAGCTAACTTGAATGTGATGTTTCGTCTCAGTGTCTTGTCTTAGTGAAGTTCCGCATTGAGTTTGGCTCAGTATCTCTTGTTTAACTGGCAACCAAAGCTCACTATCGAGTGTTTGTTGATCGAGTGCGATTTGTAGCTCTTGCCACGCAACTTGAGGTTGACCATCAAGCAACGATTGATAGGTGTGCTGCAATAGCGTGTCAGTAAACCAAGCCGCATGACTTGCGAGCGGCAATGTGCAGATCAGTGCGGCTAACGAAGTAACTTTCATTATGATTCCCCGGCCAAGCGGTAACCAACGCCGCGATGTGTTTCGATATTCAATGTTGGCAGCTTCTGGCGTAAGCGCAGTATGTGATTATCAATAGTTCGGGTACTAGGAAAGGCCTGATACCCCCAAATTTTATTGAGTAATTCATCTCGGTGAAACACACGACTTTGGTTCTGAACAAACAGTACCAATAGCTGAAACTCCTTAGGTTTCAACGTGATTGGGCTTTCATCCAGATAAGCGATCCGTTCCGACAAGTTGATCTGGATATTTGCGTAATTTAAGAGGCTCACACCTAGCGGACGAAGCTGGGTAATGACTCGAGCGAGCAATTCGTCGTTCGAAAATGGCTTAGTCACGTAATCTTTCGCACCCGCCATTAAGCCTTCTACGCGTTGCTGGACTTCCACTTTAGCGGTTAACACAATCACAGGAAGCGCTTTGAGGAGTAGCCAGTTCGGCAGGTGTCGCAAGCTGTCACCGTCTTCGAGTTGTCGATCCAGTATCACTAGATCGGCGCGGAACCATTGCTGACTGGCACTCTCTGAATCCTTCTCCCAAAGGCATTGGTAACCATTGGATTCAAAGAAGCTGACGAGGCCTTGTCCAAGCAGTTGGTCGTCTTCAATCAGCAGTAGGGTGTTCATAAGCAATTTCCAGAATACATCGGGTTGGGTTACGAAGAATAATGAGACGGCCATTCGCTTGTTTCATCAAGTGTTCGACAATAGTCAGGCCAATGCCCATGTTGTCTTGTCTGTGATTGATATTCGGTGTTGCTCGAGATACAAACCGTTGCAGAAAAGAAGGGAAGTGACCTTCGTCTTGCACCTCAATCCTGAGCTTATCAGCGAGTTCTACCTTGACCAAAACCTCACCTATACCGTGCTGTTTAGCGTTCTTAATCAAGTTATCTAAGCAGATGGTTAGCCAGTAATACGGTAGGTTAAGTTCAGCATCACTTGAATCACATTGATACTCGATATTGTGCTTTTCACATACATGATCGAGCCACTCTTCTAATGATGCATTTTGCTTCAACAAAGGCTCTGACTGATCCGAACTTAGATACACTTTGCTGTTTTCGGTGAGTTGAGAGAGCCTTTGATAGTCAGAGATTAAACGCCAAACCGCACTTTGAGTTTCATCAGAAAACTCATCGTAGCGATTTCTAAACATTTCGACGGTTAGACCTAGGCTAGTAATGGGCGTGCGCAGTTCATGAGTAAGAAGCTGTAAAACGAACTGCCTCTCTTTTCGTTGTTTTGTTCTTAGGTATAAGACTCTACCGAGTCCGGAAAGCAACGTTAACAGCAATGTAAAGATCAAGGTTTTCATGATCAGATTGTCATTGCTAGGCTCGCTTAAGCACACGTTGCTGTAACGAAAAGTACAGGTTTCACCCGTCAAAGATACCTCTTGCCGCTCTGCAATAGGTTGCCAAACATCTAAGGGAATGGCTTTCCAGCCTTGCTCGCCACTTAACCAAAGCACATCGTCCTGTTGCCAAGCTCGGTATCCACTGAGCAGTGCTTCTCTGCCTTGTGCACTTAGGTTTTCTAGCTTGCTATATAAAGGATGCTGAGGGTTGGTAAGACTCAAAAATGGGCGTATCTGCTCGGTCACATCTGGGTAAGCGGCTAAATAACGATCAGCAAAACTGCCACCTGCAGGGTGTCGTTTGGAGTGTGCTGCAAACCAAATGGAATCCAATGCTTGTTGCTGACACAAAGCGAGCTCAAACTCGATGGCGTCATCTAATGAAGGGTTATTGCTTTCAATCGCTCGGCAGTGATCTTGTATTGACGCTAACGCTGCGATGTCGTCCCAACTGAATTGGTTGAAATCAGGATAGCGGCTACGTTCATGAAGCAGAACTTTCGGATACTGAGCCAACTCTTGTTGAGATACTAGGATTGGGGATGATTGCCAGCTCAGTTGATACAGGGTTTGCCACTTATCTTGCAAACTTTGGGCATTGGCTAGAGTTGGGAGCCAAAAGATCAAGCCAAGGGCTAAGGTAAACCTGCGCATCCAATCATTCTCGTTAAAAGTCGTGGGGCGAGTCTAAAGAGTTTTGGACGTGATTTGTAACCTGAATGTCAACAAGTGTTCCTTTAACAACAAATTGTCGAGTGGGTCATGTTTTAAAATAATAAATTAAAAATACAGTAAGTATCATTTGAATGGATTAAACTAGATAATTGTGTACTTATTGTCATTTTTGGGCGGATGGAGGGGACTATACTGGGCTCATACCTAATCAGAGGAACCACCATGAAAACACTCATTAAATCAGTATTGGCACTTAGTATCTTAACAGCTGGCTCGGCTCAGGCATTCGAACTAACGAGTAATGATATTCAAGAAGGTCACCCAATGGCGAAGACGTTTGAATATTCAAGTTGGGGCTGTGATGGCGAGAACTTGTCACCGCAGTTGATGTGGAAAGATGCTCCAGCAGGAACCAAAAGCTTTGCAATCACGGCTTATGATCCAGATGCACCAACTGAAAGTGGTTTCTGGCACTGGGTGGCGTTTGATATTCCAGCAACAGTGAGCGAGCTACCTCGCGGTGTCGATATCTCTAAAGTGGGTGGCAAAGAAGGCCGCATCGATTATGGAACGGTAGGTTTCGGTGGCGCTTGTCCTCCAGAAAAAGATGGTATGCACCGTTATCAATTCACGGTTTGGGCATTGCCAACGGATAAGCTCAACCTAGACGAAAACACGCCATCGGCTGTGGTTGGATTCACGTTGAACAGCATGGCTTTAGACAAAGCGAAACTGACGGCAACTTATACACGCTAATAGCTTATGTACGTTAAAAGCTTATACACCTACATAATAAGCAAATAAGCAAATAAGCAAATAAGCAAATAAGGGGATGAGATGAATCATCAATATCAAGTGACGATCTTTCGTGCAGAGCAGTTACAAAAACTGCGTAATGTGAGGATACTATCCCCTAGTATTATTCAGATCATTACAGGCAGTAAGCGCCTGTTTTGGAAAGACTCAGCGGCAGAACTCTCACATTCTGAGCTGCTGTTGTGTGAGGCATCAGCGTCATTGAGTTTTGAGAACATGCCCCACAAAGGACGTTTCCTTTCGCGTGTATTCAGTTTTCATTTCCAACCGACGCAAGCAATGCTCGATCTCAGTGAGGATCGAGCAAATGAACTGGATTTACCCACCGTGGAAGCAGAGCGAGGTTTGCAAGATTCTCTCAATGCGTTGTTTTCGTTTGATCGTCAGAGCATGAGTGAACAAACCCAACAATTTTGGTTGCAGGGTTTGTATCAGCAATTAGCCGAGAAGGGCGTGTTGCATCGATTGTTTATTAGCTCAAACGTTTCGTTTAGCCAGAAACTTAGCCACTACCTTTCGCATTCACCGGACGAGAAACATCCGTTAGAGTCGGTAGCAGAGCGCTTTGCGATGAGTCGCGCCACGCTTATCCGAAAGCTCAAACTGGAAGGTATGCAATATCGTGAGGTGTTGGCTGAAGTTCGGTTGAGTCACGCACTTTATCTGATGCAAAACGGACAGCAGAATGTGGCGATGTTGGCTCAGTCTTGCGGTTACCAATCGGAAGGACGTTTTAGTCAGCGCTTTAAAGGAAAATTTGGTTTATCGCCTAGTGAATACATCAAGACAGTGGTGAGCAATTAAGTCGCAAGGCGTATCGAGCAAAGCAAGCCTAGTTAATTACAGGTCATTGAATAATGGTATAAATACCGTTTTAATAGGTTCAAAACCAAATGTTTGTACGAGCGCAGATTGCTGAGTACCAGAGATGATGGCGCTATACCAGAGAAGGTCACCCATGACTGATTTGAACCCAAAAAGTGAATTAAATATAGAGAAGATCACCAACGATTTCCCGTTGTTAAGACAACTTATAGCGCTAGAAGAAGTGAGTTGGTTTAACCCAAACATCACGACGTTAGAGCAAGGTTTGCCCTATGTGGGATTAAGTGAAGAGGACATTCAAGATGCAAGCGTCCGATTACAAAGGTTTGCCCCTTATCTGGCGAAGGCATTCCCTGAAACACAAGCGACCAATGGCATCATCGAGTCTGAGCTTGTTGACATTCCATCTATGAAATCAGTATTGCAAGCGCATTATCAGCAGCCTATCAAAGGGCGTTTGATGATGAAAAAAGACAGTCACTTGCCGATTTCAGGTTCAATCAAAGCCCGTGGTGGCATTTATGAAGTACTAACGCATGCCGAGAAGCTTTCCATTAAAGCTGGGTTACTGTGTGAGAGCGATGACTACAGTAAGTTGCTCGAACCTGAATTTCGTAACTTCTTCCAACAATACAGCATTGCGGTAGGATCTACGGGTAACTTAGGCATGTCGATTGGCATCATGAGTGCCAAGTTAGGCTTTACAGTGTCGGTTCACATGTCTGCTGATGCGAGAGCGTGGAAGAAAAACAAACTGCGTGAGCATGGTGTCAACGTCGTTGAGTATGAACAAGATTATGGTGTTGCGGTAGAGCAAGGGCGCAAAGAAGCAGAACAAGATTCACGATGCTTTTTCATTGATGATGAAAACTCTCAAACTCTATTTCTTGGTTACTCGGTGGCAGGACAAAGGCTCAAACAGCAATTTGATCAGCAACAGATTGTCGTCGACAAAGAACACCCACTGTTCGTTTACTTGCCATGTGGAGTCGGTGGCGGCCCCGGTGGTGTGGCATTTGGCTTGAAGATGGCTTTTGGTGACCATGTACACTGTATTTTTGCTGAGCCGACCCATTCGCCTTGTATGTTGTTGGGTGTCCATACCGGCTTGCATGACGAAATCGCAGTCCAAGATCTCGGTATTGATAATCTAACCGCAGCAGACGGCTTGGCGGTGGGTCGGGCTTCAGGTTTTGTGGGGCGCGCGATGGAGCGTTTACTTGATGGTTATTACACATTAACCGATGAACGCATGTACCAATTGTTAGGCGAACTGAACCAAGCAGAGAGCATTCAACTTGAGCCTTCTGCACTAGCAGGTATGCCGGGTGCGATTCATGTTGAACAAAATAGTGAATACCTTACTCGTCTAGAAATTGATGAGTCGACGCTAGCGAATGCAACACACCTTGTGTGGGCGACAGGCGGAGGCATGGTGCCACCACAAGAAATGGCAGCCTACTTAGCGAAGTCATCGGCTTAACCCTGAATCTTTTATCGTTTAATTGTTTGTAAATATCAGTTGTTGCAAATATAAGCTGCTAAAAAGATAAGTCATGATAGAAGAGTGTTGTTTATAGCTTGAACACACTCTTTCTCACCTCTAAATCCCACCGTAATTCAAACAATAATTTGCGCAGATCGTTATCCAAAACACACATTTTATAAATTAAGCTTCTTAGATGTTCTAACTATCAGTTAGGTTGAGTGGCATTCAACTTGATAGGGATTGAGCAATGCAGACGGACAAAGTGATACAGACAAGACATATAAACACACCAGAAAAATTACTACAGCGTTTAGATGCGATTGGGGAGTCTTTGGAAGCATCGGGTAAGGCTCATGCTTTACTGGGATTGGGCTCGGTAGGTATTGAAACAGAACGACTTGATCAGTATTCAGATGTCGATTTTTTCGCGATAGTACAAACGGGGCATAAGCAGTATTTCTTAGACAGCTTGCATTGGCTCTCAGACATTCACCCAATCGACTACGCGGTGAGAAATACCGTCGATGGCTATAAAGTCCTGTACGCTGACGGAATCTTTTGCGAATTTGCGGTGTTTGAATCCCACGAGTTAGCGCATATTCCATTTGCTGAAGGGCGCATTGTTTGGCAGCAACCTGAATTTGATACTCAGTGCTGTATCCCACCAGTAAAAGGGGAGGCAGATACTAACTCCGAAGAGTGGATCATTGGTGAGGCTCTAACCAATCTTTATGTCGGCATGTCTCGTTATAATCGAGGCGAAAAGCTGTCGGGCAGTCGGTTCGTTCAATCTTACGCACTTGATCGTTTGATCGATCTTGTGGATCAAACTGAGCATTCTGAGCCTGAATTCGTTGATGAATTTATGTCGGATAGAAGGCTAGAAGCACGCTTTCCTAAGTTTGCTCAATTGCTACCAACCTTTACCCAAGGTTACGAGCGCACGGCTGAATCGGCACTTGCCCAACTAGCGTTCCTCAACACCCACTTCACAGTTAACCAAGCCATGTGTGACCGAATCACTGAACTGTGTTCCAGTAAAGATTAAGCCTATAACCTGTTAATCTTAAGACCTATTTTCTTGGTGCGCGTAAATAACAGTTGTCGCTCGTCTGTATTGTTGATAGGTTTTAACCATGAAATTTAATTCTGCTTCAACTTCAATTTTCTTTTGGTGGTGCTCTCAATAGAGCAGCACGGAATACTTACATTCTTTAGCTGCTGGACGGTAGCTAAGAATGTCATCAAAAATGTCGCCTCTTTTTATCTCCAGTAGCCTTTTTAACTTGGAGATACACCATGAATACCAACTCAAACAGCCATACCGACAACAATAATATTGGCAGTAAGAACAATACCAACAAGCCTGAAATCATTCTGACTGGCGATAGAGCTACTGGGCCTTTGCATTTGGGTCATTACGTCGGTTCACTTAAACAAAGAGTCTCTTTGCAGCATATTCACGACCAAACGATATTGGTCGCTGACATGCAAGGGCTTACCGACAACGCCCATAATCCTTCGAAGGTTTCTTCCAACATTCTTAATGTGGTCGCTGATTATCTTGCGGTGGGTATTGACCCGACCAAGACCACGATTTGCCTACAATCACAGTTACCTGTGTTGGCTGAGCTCACCATGTTCTATAGCAACCTTGTGTCTATCGCTCGTTTGGAACGTAACCCAACCGTTAAAAGTGAGATTCAGAACAAAGAGTTTGGCCGTTCAATTCCAGCAGGCTTTCTCACTTATCCAATCTCACAAGCGGCTGATATCACCGCTTTCAACGCAACGTTGATTCCTGTCGGTGACGACCAACTGCCGATGTTAGAACAAACCAATGAGATAGTGAGAAAAATAAACTCTCTAGCTGGCAAATCAATTCTGAATGAGTGCAAACCACTGCTTAGCAATGCCTCTCGTCTCCCAAGCACGGATGGCAAAAACAAAATGTCAAAGTCGATGGGAAATGCGATTAATTTAGGTGCGACAGAGAAAGAGATCAGAGCCGCAGTCAAATCTATGTATACCGACCCAAACCATCTAAGAATTGAAGATCCTGGCAAAGTAGAAGGGAACATCGTTTTCACCTATCTCGATGCATTCCACACTGACGCTCACTACGTCAATGAACTAAAAGATCACTACCGCAGAGGCGGGTTAGGGGACGGGCAGACTAAGAAAGTGTTGGAAGAGTGCTTACAAGAGATGATCCGACCGATTAGATCGCGCAGAGCTGAATTGTTAGATGATAAAGCACAGCTCATTGATATTTTGCGCAAAGGAACTCAGGTATCGAGAGAAAGAACAGAGACCGTATTGTTTGATGTTAAAGAGCTATTTGGTCTGAACATCTTGTAAGCCTTCTGATTAATCTAAAAAGGGAGCGCAATCGGTGCTCTCTTTAATCACTAAAGTGAGAAGTAGGGCTGCTTGCTTATCTTGTGTTGGCACGTCCAACATTAGAGTATGTGGCTTAGCGTTAATTAGCACTTAGTATGCAATATTCAGTAACGACGAAACAAGGATGATTAAATTGGAAATCAGTCATTTAGATCACTTGGTGTTAACCGTTAAAGACTTAACCGTGACGGTGGATTTTTATCAGCGCGTGTTAGGCATGAAACCCATCCAATTCGGTGAAGGCCGCTTGGCGTTGTCGTTCGGCAATCAAAAGATAAACCTTCACCAATTCGGTAATGAGTTCGAACCAAAGGCTAGATGTGTGCAAGTCGGCGGTGCGGATCTATGTTTTATATCTAACACGCCTCTCGTTGAAGTTATTGAGCTCGTTGAGAGCCAAGGCGTTGTAATAGAGGAAGGCCCAATAGCTAGAACAGGTGCGATGGGAAAGATTCAATCTATTTATATTCGAGACCCTGACGGTAACTTGATTGAGATTTCAAATTACTAGATTTGAGTCTTAAATTGCTTCCGCTTACGATCGCCTTAATCCTTAATCCTTAATCCTTAATCTCTGGCACTGGATATGGGAATTCAAATAAACTACAATCGAACAATGTTTTATTGAAGTCATATTTATCATTATGGTGAGACACTTACTCACATTCATCGTTAGCCTGTTTTTTTTAACCGCTTGCTCTTCAACGAGTAATAATCAGCTAGACGACAATACATTGAGCAACGAAGACGCAATGTCGAAAAGCTTGGAAGAAGAGAGTAATATCGATGTCGCAATTGATACAAGTGCTGAGACCAACGTTGAATCTTCCCATGAATCGTTCGTTAATCATCAACCAATAACTGATCATGAATCAAACTCAAACCTTGATTCAAATAAAGACACGATAACTCGCGCCAATGCAGAGCCAGAATCTGTGGAACCCTCTCAAATAGCAGCGACGGAAACAACTGAAAGCGATGCTAACAGTAGCGGTGAAAAAGGCATCGGAAGCTATTTTATTCGTCATAACCAACCGACTAAGACCGTGATTAAATCACTAGAGGGCGTGACAGATGCATTAAACGTCATGACGTTTGGGATATTTGCCACCGGTAATGGTTAAACCGTTAACCAAGAACACCAATCTAATAGATAGAATGAGACGTGAAGGCGAGCCAAGTGGTTCGCCTTTTTGATCTTACAAACCTTGTCGTTGTTGCATTTTATATGCATTGATCGCTTATCAAGCCGCTGAGTCAGGGGACAGTTAACAAAGTAGGAAATTACTCGTTCTGGAAGGGAGTAGCCGTATTTACTGTGTTTGACTTGTTCTATACATCGAGGGTTCTAATACTCATCCCAAAGTAAGCAATGAAATCTAATCTTACAAAGACAACTCTTATACTCACTTGTGAGCATAGTAATATATTTGCCGCTACATCCGGTGTTTAGGTTTTATTATCAATATTCTAGGGAAGAAATATGAACAACAAGAGTGTGTTTTTAAGCGTCGCGATGGTGATGTTATCTGCTCAAGCAAATGCATCTGACGTAATCCATGAAGCTGTCTCAGATGGTGTTATCGCAAAACAAAGAGCGAAGCTTTCTGAAAATACCCAAGGGCAAGGTTTTGGCCCGCAAGCCCCACGAGATTTGGGTTCATTGAAAGGAACAAATACCAGACTGTTTTCGGATGCACCAGATTCAACAGCCATGAATTTATGTAATATTCACTTCCATAAAAACGCTGAGCACAAAGGTGGTGAGTTTACCCAATACGCTGGTAATGGTGATGGAAAGGGCTTCCAAAGTGGCTTTAAGTACACTGGTAAGTTGAGTTCAGCTGAGCTGAAACCATTTGAGGGCAAGGTTTGTCCGAGCGATCATGGCTCTTTGCATTCCGGCGACACCATTGAAGTTCACTATGTTTATTCAACGGCGCAAGTTGAACCGGGTGAAACACTGGGCGCTTGTTTTAACGATGCAATTACCAACCCGCAACTGCGTGTAGAAACCCAAGTTTATGTATTAGTAAATGATGACAAAGCACTCGATTTCGAAGCATTGGCTAAGCACTCTAAAGTGGATGGTTTGCACCAAGCAACCAACATTCCACAAAATACGGGTTCAGCGATTCAATATGCAGGTTCTACAACGGGTCCTGGTTACAATGAGAAAGGTTCACCTTTCCAAGTAACATGGAGCGTTAGACCACAAGTCGCGAAAGTAAATATCGCGACAGTGGGTAGCTGGTGTGAAGGTAATGACTTTAACGAAGACCACGCCCACGGTGTAAGAAATATAGTCGTAAACCCAGAGTTACTGTCTCCAATCGCTAACTAATCTTGTCACGTTGATTTTCTATCATTGTTTTCGAAGGCGAGCCTCTAGGTTCGCCTTTTTTGTGTCTTAACGAAAAACACTTTGGTGACTGGTTCAAGTTCAAGTTTAAGTTTATGTTTGGGGCTGGTGGGGCTGGTGGGGCTGGTGGGGAAATTACGTGTCACACTTATTCAAAACATGAGTTGTGTTAAACGCGCTTAGTCAAAAATGTTCTTTACCCGAATCGAAACTCCATGATACGTTCATGATCAATTATGTTCGGTTATAGATAAGGACAGTCTAATGTCACTAGAAGGTGCGATTACATTCTTTATTGCCATGTTTATATTTGGTATTACTCCGGGGCCTGGCGTATTTGCCATTTTAGCTCGAGGCATGGTTAATGGTTGGCGAAAGTGCATCACGCTATCGTTAGGTATGATTTGCAGTGACCTTATTTATCTTGCGCTTGCCTGTTTTGGCCTAGCGACGATTGCTGAGAACTGGTCGTTTGCTTTTGAGGTGATTCGTTACCTTGGTGCTGCTTATCTGATTTACTTGGGCTACAAGATGTTTAAGAGCCTACCTGAAGTGCAAGGTTCAGCGGAGCTCGCTGCCAAACAAAGTCAGAAATCAGAACTCGCTAGTTTCGCGCAAGGCTTTTTGATTTCAGCCTCAAACCCGAAAGTGATTCTGTTCTATATTTCATTCTTGCCGACGTTCATTGACCTGACGGTTTTACGTTCACAAGATATCGTCTTGGTTTCTGTTTTAGCGGCGGTTGCTCTGATGTCCGGTTTAATGCTGATTGCGATGGGGGCTGGCAGAATGGCGAGTTTACTTAAAACGCCACGCGCACATAAACGACTAAATCAAAGTGCTGGTGGAATAATGATTGCGGCTGGTTCATATTTGGCGATAAACAGATAAATACAGTCCAATTTAAAAAGAAAAAGCGCGTTATTGCCTAGTGGCAGTAACGCGCTTTTTTGTATTTACTTTCCGGTGTGGTATTGGCTTACAAGTGCAGTATTATCGAATTACTGCGTTAATTGAAGGCAGTAAATCGCGCTTCTTAATCACGTATCGTAAGCGAATTAACATCAGCGTCGCTGAAACGCTCAAGCCCGTTAGAATACCAATACAAAAGCCTTCTTCACCCATTGCTGGAACAATGTGGTCTGTTAGCCCGAGCACCATGCCCAGTGGTAATGCTAAGCCCCAGTATGAAGCGATGGCTAACATTATCGGGATCTGAGTATCTTTATAGCCACGTAATGCGCCGTTAGCAGAGGTTTGCAGAGCATCACTGAATTGATACATAGCAGTAAAGGTCAACAATACCGCTGCCGTTGCGCTTATCGCAGGATCGGTAGTGTAAAGCCTGATGATCCACTCAGGGAACAAAAGGAACATCGCAACTGAAAGCAATGAAATTAACGCTGCAACTAAGATACCGACTTTACTGCGTTCAATTGCACCTAGTTCGTCTTTCTCACCCAAAGCGTGACCAACACGAATCGTAATCCCAAACGAAATACTCATCGGAATCACGTAAGTTAGGCTCGAGATGTTAAGTGCAATTTGCGCGGCTGCCACGTTCTCAGCACCAATACGCCCAATCATCAACGCGATAACCGCAAAGATACTGCCGCACACCGCGATGTTCATGCCGATAGGTAAACCTAATCTTAGAAGGTGAAGCATCTCTTTTGCTTTTGGCTTAGCGTCTGTAAAGCTGATGATGGTCTTGTAGTGGTGATGACCTTTAATGTAGGAATACAGCATTCCCGACATTAGCCAATACACTAAGCTAGTCGCCCAGCCACAGCCCACAGCCCACAGCCCCCATTTCAGGGAAGCCAAACTTGCCGTAGATAAGCACGTAGTTGACCGGAATATTCACCAACAAACCAACCACCGAAATGATCATCGGTACTTTCGTGTTGTTCATACCCTCACAAAAGCCATTCAAGGTGTAAAACAGGGCAATACCCGGCACACCGAAGGCTAGGGCAAACGCATAGTCGCTACCAATTGGAATGATCTCAGCGGCAACCCCAATCCACTCTAAGATCGGTTTCGCACTCACTAAGTAAGCGATGAGTAATACGCTAGCAATTAATGCCAACCAAACCATTTGGAAGAACTCAACAGAGATACTTTGAAAGTCACGTGCGCCGCGGTGGTAAGCGACAACAGGCGTTAACGCCATAATCACGCCACGAAGTAGCAGCAACACAGGAATCCAAAGGCTGGTACCGAGTGCAATAGCGGCGAGATCGGCAGGGCTTACTTGGCCAGCCATTGTCGTATCGACAAATCCCATCGCTTGGGTCGCTATTTGAGTCAAAATGATAGGAACCGAAAGATGCATAAGCGCACCCGATTCACGAGTAAAAGGACGAAGTTTCGTTAGCATGGAAGTTCACAACACCAATATAAATACACGAATGATGACAGGATGGCCGGTGTGCATTTTAGGATGTGCCCCGTTGGGCGGGCGACAATATAAACACCTTACCGTATAGGGTCAAGCATTGGATTTACAGGGGCTAATTTGCTCTGGAAGAACGCCAGATTTGCATGGTGTTAGATACTGTTTCTATGTACATAACCTGATGATTTTAATGTGAATCATACTAGATAGAAAGTTTCTATATTTGCTTGTTGAATTTCAATGCGAACATCATAAGTCACTGTTATGGATGAACTAAATTTAGTACAATTGATGGCATAAGAAACTAGATAGAATAATTCTATATTTAAATGCAGAATTTTTCTGTCTAAGAACTGTTATAAGGTTCTAGATTATGTCGAAAACTGTCATAGAGTTCCTAAAGAATATTGATATTGTCGATTTCTCTGAAAAATACAATGATTGGCTTATCTCAGAGTTGAGCGAGCCTGTTGCTGAATTGGCAAGACAAGGTTGGACGATTCCTGCATTTATAAATTGGTTGGGTATTACTAGCTATGAACCATTGAAAAGCGATCAAAACCTACTAATAGAGTCTTGGGAAAATAGCTATAACCAAAATGCCGAAAGTCTCCTTGAGGACATACTTGATGATTGCCCTGAGCAATGGAAAGACCTACTGCATGAATGCATCAGCTGTTACCTTGCAGGGAAATATGTGATTTGTATTCCTGCACTTTTAGTAATATTTGAAGGTTTATTGTCTATTAAAATATATAATTTCGATGTTAATAAAACCCGTTATCAAGATCCAATTAAGAACGGCATTGAAAGTAATCACTATGCAGGAATAGATACCCTTAAGATGCTTTCTATCAAAGAATATGTCAGAAATCTGTTTAAACCTTCAGCATTTTCGGGTGACGTTCCTAATGACTTAAACCGACATTGGGTTATGCATGGTCGTGGGCGTATAAGCTCTAATAAGCTTGAAGCTTTACAACTATTTAATGCAGTTGGAACTTTGTTAACGGTAAAAACGTTGTGGGCAGAAATGTATTCAAGTGAACAAACCTTATAACTAATAAGGATTAA
>NZ_JBFRVM010000014.1:0-29604 GCF_041475145.1 Vibrio sp. 10N.222.49.A3 | reverse complement strand
TGACTGGAGCAGATCACTTCTATTAAAAAATATCTTCCTATGCCCACTAGAACCTCACTTTCAGCTGCTAACTCTGAAATAAGTAGTGACGTACCGTTTACTCAGAGATTTGGGTACTCGAGTTTCAATCGTAGGCAAGGCTTTCGAAATAACCATTGGGAGTATTCGTTATGGATGTATTTTTGCATTTACTTCAAACAAGTGATGCTAGTGCGCTCTTGGAATTTGAAGTAGACAATAGAGATTGGTTCGAGATGTCTGTACCACCACGGGAAGAAAGTTTTTATTCACTTTCAGGTGTAGAGAAGCAGATTGCTAGTTTTTTAGCGGAATATGAAAGTGATGAGATGATTCCTATGTTGATAAAAGATGAACAAGGGATTATCTGCGGTAGGATTAATGTACGTGATATCGACCAGAACGCTGGAAGTGGGGAGCTAGGTTATCGAGTAGGTCGACCCTTTGCTTCAAAAGGCATTGCGTCTAACGCGGTGAGGAAGTTACTTATCTATTTGGCGGAGCAATCTTCCCTTAAATATGTGGATGCCTATGCGTTAGGGGGTAATGTTGGTTCCAACAAGATTTTATCCAAGGCCGGTTTTGGCTTAGTAGAGCGTGTAGAGAATTACGCGTTATTCAAAGGGCAAAATCAAGACGCTAATTATTATCGTAAGGTGTTAGCTGAGTAGCTGAGTATCAGTGCCTTATTCATTAGAAGCTGGCAGCGTCCTTCTAGCCAGCTTATGGTTTTATGTTACTAAAAATAGATCTTTAGGTTTACGGCCACTTATTAGGTTTACATTTACTTCTGAGGTTTGTTACGTTCGATTACGCTAATAGCGATAGCCAAAAACAGAATATCTTTCACTAGGAAGAAGTTAGTGACTAAGATGCCATCCGATACTTTCCAAACGTTTGGCGTGGTGACTAGAAAGCTCAGTGTCACAACAAAGATAGCCGCTGCTGCAATACCTGAGTAGAAAGCAATAGTCGGCTTCTTAAATCCCACGATCAATCCAATCGCGACGATGATCTCTGCACCACCCACCATGTTAGACACTGCTTGTACCGAGAATAGATTGTAAAGCCAGTTCATTGCTGGGTGGTTTGCAATTAAAGGCTCAATTAGCATCGCTTCAGTTGGCGTAAACTTGTAAATACCAATCCAAGCTAACACTAATGCTACACCAATCACGCCTAGGTTGTATCCGACATTACTCTGTTTTAAATCATAGGTTTGAACATGCATAAAAGTACTCCATTTAATAAAATCTCTGAATATGACCGCAAGAGTTCAGATTAAATTTCGCGTTGAGAGTGATACTTAATATATTTATCTACAAACTCAATAGATGGTGATTTATTGTTTTGATATTAATGCGTAGGCTAGTGATGTTGAACACCAAAGTCATAGGTTGGCGATAGTGCTGTTTAGCAGGTACTACGAGCTTTCTAATTTTTGTTTTCAATGTTAGGAATTTGGATTAGATTACGCTGATGTGCACCCTAATTATAAGAAGAGTATAACCTGTGAAAATTCATAGAATTAATCCGACCAAGCGTTGGTCTGATGTGACTGTGTTTAACGGTATTGCAAGCTTTGTTGAAGTACCAGAGACGGATACAACGGCAGGAATTAAGAATCAGGTTCAGCAAATCTTCGAACAAGCTGAAGAAATGATGAGTTTGGTAGACAGCGATAAATCTCGTGTATTGTCAGTGACTATTTACCTAACGGATTTCGCTAACTTTGATGCACTCAATGAAGTGTGGGAAGAGTGGTTCCCTGAAGGCTGCGCGCCAAGCCGTGCGTGCGTGAAAGCAGAACTCGCTAACCCTGAACTATTGGTTGAGATGTCATTCATGGTTGCTGCTGGTGAAAAGTTTCAATAAGCCGAAATCTCGGTAGATACAAGCGCTAGTAGACATAACTATTAATAAAGTCGATAGCGTAGAACACTAAATCGGATTAGGTATTAAGCGAGACCTTGATCTCTTGCCATCTGCTTCGCGATCTTCGGTGCATGCCATAGACATGGCAGCAAGATAAACGAAACAGGAACGGCAGTGATCACAATGAACGACTGCAGAGCTGAGATGCCGCCAGAGCCCATTGAGATAAGCGCGATAGCCACTGCCCCCATAATGACGCCCCAGAACGTTCTAACTGCTGAGTTAGGTTCTGTAGTACCAGTCATTACTACACTGATGGTGTAGGTCATTGAGTCACCTGTGGTCACAATGAACGTGGTCGTCAGGATAAGGAACAGGATTGCAATCAGAGTCGGGAACGGTAGTTGCGAAGTAATAGCCAGTAGTACAGCTGGAAGGTTGAAACCTTCGAATGCGCTAGATATTACGCCTGGGTTCTCTAATTCAAACGCTAAGCCACTACCACCAACAATGCTGAACCAAAAACAAGTCACAAGCGGTGCAACGATGCTGATAGAAACGATCATTTGGCGAATAGTTCGGCCACGTGAGATACGAGCAATGAAGATCGCCATCATTGGGCCATAACCTAAGAACCAACCCCAGAAGAATACAGTCCAGCCACCTAGCCACGCAGTATCTTGGCGGTATAGCGCCATTGGGATAAAGTTGTCGACCATTTCACCGATGCCTTGTAGGTAACCATCAATGATAAAGCTGGTTGGGCCAACAAGGAGAATGTAAACGATTAGGCACACCGATAAGATGATGTTGTAACGGCTTACCAGTTGGATGCCTTTACTTAGACCACTTAATGCCGACAGCGTGTACATTGCAATAGCGAATAGAATAACGACGCTTTGGGTAGCAAAGCTATCAGAAATCCCAAACAGTTCGCTCAGCGCGTAGCTGATTTGTAGGCCAAGGAAGCCGATAGGGCCGATTGTACCTGCGGCTACTGCCACAATGCTGCACGCATCAACGACGTTACCAATCCAACTGTTGATTGCCTTGTCGCCCAGTACTGGGTAAAGCAGGGTGCGTGGCTTAAGAGGAAGGCCTTTTTCGTAGTGCAAGTACATAAGCACAATCGAAGAGAGACCACCTAAGATAGCCCATGCAAGGAAACCCCAGTGCATGAAAGATTGTGATAGTGCATTGAATGCCATCGCTTGAGGGTCTGCATTGCCATACAGCGGTGGAGCTGAAACAAAGTGAGCAATTGGCTCTGCAGCTGCCCAGAACACGCCACCACCCGCAAGGAGTGTACATAGGACGATAGACATCCATTTAAACGTGGTCATTTCTGGTAGGGCAAGCTTCCCTAAACGAACATGGCCTGTGCGACTTAGTGCAAGCACTAAACCGATAATGAAATTGAGTAGTAGTAGGACTTGCCAGAAAGCACCGAACCATTTAGTTGAGTAACTAAAGCCGATGTTGACAAGTTCGGACAATACGGAGGTGTTGGTGAAAGCAAGGATGACAAAGAGGGTCAGGAAACTGCCACTCAGCCAAAAGACTGGGTTTCCGAGTTCCAGCTTTTCACCCAAAGATTGAGCTCTATTGAAATCGATAGAAGTAGATTCTGCGTTGATGTTTTCGTTGGCGACTTGCGTCAAGTTGGACATTATTTCTTCGCTATATTTGGCTCTTTCAAGCCTATGTATTTCTCCCACATTCGGATAAAAATGTGAGGCTCGTCAAAAAAGCCGCTGATACTAACATATTTGTAATCAAAAAGTGGGCGATTTCATAAAATAATCCCAAATCGCCAAGAATTCCCTACTTTTTGGTTAGTTTTGATACGAATTTTTCTCAAACTCAAATCACATTTCTGACTTTTGAGACATTATTTTTTTAGCTTTCCGAAATAAATTAATATTAGTTGTTGGTGCAAAATAAGTGTCGAATCATTGCATGCTATAAACAAATTAATGCGAGTCATTTTATAAATAGTAAATATTTTAGGTGTTTAATTGGCACTGTTACCTACAGTTGTTTTGCGAAGGAATTTAAGTGGCAAAAAAAGTGTCATTTACTTTAAATATCTTAAAACAACAACTTAAGGGACTGCAAACATGCACCTAAATCAAGGACGAGTGGCCAAAAAGGTTTTTACACTCAGTACTCTCACTGCGTCATGCTTAATGGCTTTCAATAGCTATGCGGCTGTGGATTGCTCAACGTTAGAAGCGTGGGATCCTGCCACGGTTTACACCGGCGGCGATCAAGTTTCACATGACGGTAGTGCTTACAAAGCCAATTATTGGAATCAAAATAACAACCCAAACCAATTCGAAGGTGACCATGCACAATGGAAGAAGGTTGATGTGTGTAGCGGTGGTGGTACGCCCAATGAAGTGCCAACGGCTTCGCTAACGACTCCATCAGCCTCTGACATAATCACTGAAGGCGATAACGTGGTGTTGAGTGCAACGGCGCTAGATTCTGACGGCAGTGTTACCTCGGTTGAATTCTTCATTGATGGAACTTCAGTTGCGGTTGTAACAGCTGCACCTTTCGAAGCGGCTTGGGCTGCAACGTCTGGTAGCCATCAGGTTTCGGTTGTTGCTACAGACAATGAAGGCGCGGCTAGCTTAGCGAGCGCGGTCTCTATTTCTGTCGATTCAGTTACACCTGGAAATGAAGCGCCGACAGTATCGGTTGCGCTTTCTGCATCTTCGGTTGATGTTGGTGGTGTGGTAACGCTTACCGCAACGGCAACAGACAGCGATGGTACGGTTGATAAGGTCGATTTTTATGTGGCAGGTTCTTTAGTCGGAACGGCTGCGACAAGCCCATACACGCTTAACTACACAACCACTCAAGCGGGTTCTTTAGCGGTTTACGCAAAAGCGACTGACAATCAAGGCGCAACGACAGATTCAGCGCTGGCTTCTTTGACGGTGAATGGCGTACCAACGGTGAGCACTTGTCGACCTGATGGCTTGTATCAAACTCAAGGTGTCGATGTTCCTTATTGTACGATTTACGATGATGAAGGCCGTGAGAAAATGGGCGCGGATCACCCACGTCGTGTCATTGGTTACTTCACCAGCTGGCGTGCAGGGGATGACCCACAAGCTGCTTACCTAGTAAATGACATTCCTTGGGAACAACTCACACACATTAACTACGCTTTCGTGAGCATCGGCTCAGATGGCAAAGTAAACGTGGGTGATGTGAACGATCCGAACAACGCAGCGGTTGGTAAAGAGTGGCCGGGCGTGGAAGTTGACCCAGCATTAGGCTTCAAAGGTCACTTCGGTGCATTAGCGACAGCGAAGAAAAAACACGATGTTAAGACTTTAATCTCAATCGGTGGTTGGGCGGAGACCGGTGGCCACTTCGCCACTGATGGTAGCCGAGTGGCTGATGGTGGTTTCTATACCATGACGACCAATGCTGACGGTTCTATTAACCATCAAGGTATCGAAACATTCGCAACTTCAGCGGTTGAAATGCTTCGTAAATACCAGTTCGATGGTCTAGATATCGATTACGAATACCCGACGTCAATGGCGGGCGCAGGTAATCCGTACGATAAAGACTTTATGGAACCACGTCGTCAATACCTATGGGCTTCTTACCAAGTGTTGATGAAAGTGTTGCGTGAGAAGCTTGATGCAGCCTCTGCGCAAGATGGCAATCACTACATGTTAACGATCGCGGCGCCTTCTTCGGGTTACCTACTGCGTGGTATGGAAACATTCGATGTAACCAAATATCTCGATTACGTAAATATCATGTCTTATGACCTTCACGGTGCGTGGAACGATCACGTAGGCCATAACGCTGCGTTGTTTGATACAGGTAAAGATTCAGAGTTAGCACAGTGGAACGTATACGGCACAGCGGCTTACGGCGGTATCGGTTACCTGAATACGGATTGGGCCTACCACTACTTCCGTGGTTCTATGCCAGCAGGTCGTATTAACATCGGTGTGCCTTACTACACACGTGGTTGGCAAGGTGTAACTGGTGGTGAGAATGGTCTTTGGGGCCGAGCAGCACTGCCAAACCAAGCTGAATGTTCAGCAGGCACTGGTGAAGGCGAGAAGAACAACTGTGGCCATGGCGCAATTGGTATCGATAACATGTGGCACGATACTGATCCGAAAGGCAACGAAATGGGTGCAGGTTCAAACCCAATGTGGCATGCGAAGAACTTAGAGAAAGGCATTTGGGGTTCTTATGCAGCAGCTTACAAGCTTGATCCTGTTAACGATCCTTCAGATGTTCTAATGGGGACTTACACGCGTAACTATGACAGCGTGGCTGTTGCTCCTTGGTTGTGGAACGCAGAGAAGGGCGTATTCCTTTCAACGGAAGATAAAGATTCTATCGATGTGAAAGCCGATTACGTTATCGACAAAGAAATCGGTGGCATCATGTTCTGGGAACTAGCAGGGGATTACAACTGTTACGTACTCGATGCGAACGGTAACCGAACTTCAATCGATACAACCGAACAGGCGTGTAATAGCGGAAACGGTGAGTTCCACATGGGTAACACTATGACGAAAGCTATCTACGATAAGTTTAAGTCAGCTACTCCATATGGAAACAAGGTTGCAACGGGTGCTATCCCAACGGAAGCATTAGATATTACTGTTTCTGTAGGTGGCTTCAAAGTCGGTGATCAAAACTATCCAATTAACCCTAAGATCACGTTTACAAACAATACAGGTCAAGCGCTTCCTGGTGGTACTGAGTTCCAGTTCGATATCCCAGTGTCTGCACCTGATAACGCAAAAGATCAATCGGGCGGTGGTTTGTCTGTGATTGCTTCTGGTCACACTCGTGCCAATAATATTGGTGGTCTAGATGGTCCGATGCACAGAGTAGCGTTTACATTACCTGCATGGAAAGAGCTTCCTGCTGGTGGTGTGTATGAACTCGATATGGTTTATTACTTGCCAATTTCTGGCCCTGCAAACTATACAGTGAATGTGAATAGTGTCGATTATGCATTTAGCTTTGAGCAGCCGGATCTACCACTGGGTGATATCAGTACTGGTGGCGGTAATCTTGGTGATGGCGGTACCAACCCAGGTACATGCGATACTGCGGGTTTAGCTGTATATCCCGACTTACCTCAGAAAGATTGGGCGGGTAACCCAAGCCACGCAAACACGGGCGACCAAGTGGTTCATAACGGTAGTGTTTATCAAGCAAACTGGTGGACAAGTGCCGAGCCGGGTAGTGATGGTAGCTGGACTCAGGTTTGTTCTTAATTTAATGCTAACTAATCCATTTATAGACAATAGATCGCAGTAATAGCCAGTAAATACGAATGCTTTTAAGTCTATTTATCAGGGTTTTAGTGTAATTTAAGTCATCAACTTCAACGTAAAATTAAAACGCCGAACTGAATCCAGTTCGGCGTTTTTGCTTTAAGTCACAGATTGCGCATAGAAACCCTTAAAAATATCGACACTCGTTCAGTAAAAAATAAAACCATGATATAAAACAGTCTGTATATAAGAGAAGTCACAGCGTTACCTAAAATTATAAATCTATGGGGTAATCTTGAAAGTCAGACGTAAATACATTCTTAGTTTTTCCATTGCGCTCGCCATTGTGTCGATGATTCTTTCGGCCTTTCAATTTAACCGAACTGAAAGGTCACTGTTGGAATCCAACCAGCTATTTTTTCGAACGATTGTGAATGCGAGTTACGATATTGTCGACACAACAGTTAATGAGGCGATAAAGACATATCTCAAAGGAATTACCGATACCGTTGCGTCCCATGTATGGCATGCCACACCGGAACAAGAAATTGAACAAGTAAGCCAGATCGCCAGTGAACTGCACATTGGACAATCAGGTTATATCTATTTGATGTCACCGCAAGGCGTTCACCTCTACCATCCTTTCTTGCAAGGAAAGAAGCGCGGGCATCTTACTCATATCCAAAAACAGCTCAGTATCGACTCTGGTATGATCGAATACTTTCACGCTAATCCGCATGAGATAAGTCGGCGTGCAAAAGTTGCCTATTCGATGAGGCTACCGAGTGGCAATACTTTGGTCGCGACGACCTATAAAGAAGAATTGATGTATTTGGTCGATCTTGAAGGCTTAAAAGATAAGCTGAGAAAGTACGCGTTCGGTGATAGCGGATATGTGTACATTATTGATCTTCAGGGTAACTTAGTCCTTCATCCTGATTATGAACACAAATCATTGAAAGCCTTGATAGGCTACTCGTCCGAACTGCTCATTGATCGAATCGCAACCCAGCCCGAAGGTCACTTTAGCTATTCAATTTCCAGTGACAATGGTACGACTAACAAAAACGTCTTCTATAAGTTTTACCCCTATCTGAATTGGGTCATTTCCGCCGGTATTTTAGAGCAGGAGCTCAATAGAAATCATAGTTTGCTGTTCATTAGTTTAATGGCTTTGGTCGTGAGCCTATTGAGCATTATCATCGTGTTGGTGCTTTACCTGCGGCATCGTCATCTCAAAATCTTGGATGTTGCGAGCCTCGATTACCTCACTGGTCTTCCTAGCCGACGGAGTTTTATCGAGCAGTTAAAGTTGAAAATTGCTCAAAGGTCGCCTTATCCGCTAACAAATGTCGGTGTCATTTTGCTTGATATTGACCATTTCAAACGGGTAAACGATCAATATGGTCATGCTCAAGGCGATAGGGTTATCTGTGAGGTCGCAAAATCGCTAAAGAGATTTGTTAATCGTCGTCGCTTGATTGCACGCTATGGCGGTGAAGAGTTTATTTTGGTGACGTTTGATTGTGATGAGCGTGAGTTATTCGAATTGTCTGAGGAACTCAGACGAAGCGTAGAGCAACTGCAAGGTTTGGTGTCACCTGTCACAATCAGTGCTGGCTGTTGTCACGATCGAGCGCTCACTGATATTGAAACAGCGATCGATAAAGCTGACAAAGCGCTTTATCAAGCAAAAGAGAGGGGACGTAACAATACTCAGACGTATCAAAAGAACGAATATCGCGTTGCTTATATGTGACCAGTTGAAAGAATCGATGTCTTCAAAGGCTAGAAAATTGGAAATCATGCTCTTGAGAACGACAGACACAAAAAAGCCCAAATAGATCGCTCTATTTGGGCTTTTTCAGAAATATTTGAAATGCTAATCGCTAATTTAAGCTTTCGCTGCTTTCATCGCTTCCGTTTTTTTTTCCTTTTGCATTTTTGCAAGGAAGTAGATGTTTACACAAGCGATGAAACCGTTGGTCGCGACCACTGGCCATGCGTCAATCATAACGCCGTATGCTGTAAAGAGAGTACAGCCAATAAAGTTAAGGACACGCAGACGAACGATATCTTTCATTGTTAATGAAATTGCGACCATAATAGATGCCGCGTAACCTAAAATTTCAACCATATTGAATTCCATTGTTTGACCCTCTTAAATTTGCCGATACTTTGTCGGTACCAATTCTTCTCTTCATGAGATGATTGAGGAAGCTCCGTGCCTCGAATGGTCTGGTTATGTTTAACGAGGTAGACTATACCAACTCTGTTTTTGTGATTAAACCCCCAAAACGGGCAGAAGTGAAGGTTAGCGATTACGCAAACGTTTAATGACCTTTCTATTAACATAATTACTATTTATGTTGGGAGGTTAATTGATATTTATTCTTATATAGGTAAGGAAGCCGCGAATGATAAAACGATCCATTTGTGCAACAAAAAGCATAAAAAAAGCAGCGTTGTTGGCTTTGATAGCGATTGGACTGACAGCATGTACCACACAAGAAATACCGCCAACACACAATTATGGTGTGGTTACCAGTGGTGATTTTGAGTTCATGAAACACGGAGTAACGACGTACTCGTGGCACCCTGAATCAGAGCAGGTTTACCTTTCTCAAAAATACGATGAGACCGTAGTAACCGATCTAGTGCGTGATGCGATTGAAGATCAACTCGCTACGAAAGGTTATCAACTGAATCAAAATGGTGCAGTTGGTGATGTTGTTGTCGGTTTTGGATTGGCCGAAGAATCAGAGTTAAATGATGATTCGATTTTCGATGCGATTAAGCTTTCAACAGGGGTGCCATTTTATGATGGTGACGGAAAGTTCGCCGAGAAAGGATCGCTGTACATTGCTTTTTTCGTACCTAACTCTCAGGTCGTACAATGGCAAGCATTAGCACAGTCTGGCATTCAACCTGATTTAGAGCCTAGCGAGAGTAAACAGCGCATTACTGGCTTTGTTGAAATGTTATTTAGACGCATGCCTGAGCGATAGAATAAGGCGTTGGATGTATTCGTTGAGTCAATATTAGTTGTTGAAAATATGGTCAGATCGCAGATTATACTTTTTTATTTGTAACGAATGGTACAAATACGTAAAGCAACGTAAAGTTCGCGCTTCTTTTGCTAGCATTTGTCTATACTGCTCAAAACGTTAACTTAGGTTTGATTCAATGAAACTGTTTTCCAAATACTCTCTCCCTCTATTAAGTATATTCATTGTAAGTAACGCAGCGATGGTAAGTAATGCAGCTATCGCAGCACCTTCTATAGTACCAAACCCACCTAGCCTAGGCGCAAAAGGGTATGTGTTAATTGATTTTAATTCTGGTGATGTGCTGGTAGAAAAAAACGCACACACTAAGTTAAACCCAGCGAGTTTGACCAAACTGATGACTAGCTATGTGGCTGGGCAAGAGATGCAGCGAGGCAACATCTCGGCTGACGATCAGGTACGAATCAGCGAGAACGCGTGGGCGAAGAACTTCCCTGACTCTTCAAAAATGTTCATCGAAGTGAACACCGATGTAGCAATGATGGACCTTTACCGCGGCCTGATTATTCAATCAGGTAACGATGCGAGTGTTGCGATTGCGGAACACGTTGCGGGCTCACAAGATGCATTTGTGGATCTTATGAACTCTTGGGCCACGTCTCTGAAATTAGAAAACACCCATTTTGCGAACGCGCATGGTTTAGACGCTGACGATCTTTATTCGACTCCTTACGATATTGCATTATTAGGTCGTGCGATTATTCGTGACTTACCGGATGTTTATGGCTTATACAGCGAACGTTCGTTCAGTTACAACGGCATCACACAACACAACCGTAATGGCTTACTGCGTGATAGAAGCTTGACGGTTGATGGCATGAAAACGGGTTACACCTCTGGCGCTGGCTACAGTTTAGCGAGTTCGGCGACACAAGGTGAGATGAGACTTATCGCGGTTGTTATGGGCGCATCAAGCGTTAAGAGCCGTGAGTCAGACAGCAAACAGTTGTTGAGCTATGGCTTCCGCTTCTTCGATACTCTAAACCCGCATCAGGGTGGAGATGAAGTCGCTGAAGAGAAGGTATGGTTTGGTGCTAAAGATACATTGAAGCTGGGTGTTGCAGAAGACACGTTTATCACACTGCCTAAGTCAGACAGTAAAAAGTTAACGGCATCGATTGAACTTGATTCTGAGTTGAAGGCACCGATTGCAGAAGGTCAAACACTAGGTGTGGTTCATTACACAGTCGATGGTGAAGATGTGCAAACTCAGCCATTGATTGCGCTAGAGGCTGTTGAACAAGGTGGAATATTCAAACGTCTGATGGATTACGTTAAGTTGTTTTTCGCGAGCCTATTCTAAATAGGGTCGTTATTCAGCTAAAACGAGAAAACTTAATGGGCGTTGCGAGCAAATCACAACGCCCATTGTTATTTCTACATCCATGAAAACACCGTCATCTACTTTCTTTATTAGCCGTAGCGGACGGTTTCGATTACTATACGCAAAATTTAGCAGTGTAGTCACTTATGACCATAGAGATAAAGAACGTAACCGAACCTGAAGTAACTTGTGCCAATTGTCAGGCATGCTGTTGTCGTTTAGAGGTTATGATCATCACAGATACCGGCGTTCCTGAAGAGCATATTGCTTATGACGAGTGGGGCGGCGAAACCATGCTGAGGTTAGATGACGGTTGGTGCTCTGCGGTAGATAGAGAAACACTGATGTGTACTATTTACGAAAACCGGCCTTGGATCTGCCGTGAGTTCGAAATGGGCTCTTACGAGTGTGTGGAACAACGCACAGATGTTATGGGCTAAGTACCATCTTAATGTTTGATTGGTCGTTTATAGAGGCTTGATGAGTTATTGATTGATCGATTGATCGATTGGTTGATTGATTTCTGGTTGAGCTCTAACTGTTTGTGGAACTTAAACACTCCGCAATAAAATCAATAAATACTCGAATTCGTTGGGGCAAATAATCACTTGCATGGTACACCGCGTACATAGGCAAGTAGTCATTGCTCCAATCTTCTAATAACTGCGTTAATTCCCCAGTCTCTACAAATTCTTTGCCCATCCAATCCGGTAAAGCAACCACACCTAAACCCTGTCTCGCCATTTTAAGCAACATTTCTGGACTGTCTGACGTGAAAATTTGGTTTACTTCCATACTGGTGCATTGGCGATCTTTGTCTTTGAAACGCCATTCGTTTGCAGGGTTCATCAGAGAATAAGTTAAGCACTTATGCTGGCTAAGATCTTGCGGATGTTTAGGTTTTCCGTGATTTTTTAAGTAATCGGGCGATGCAAAGTAGTGAACTCTATTGTTGAAAAGAAAGCGAGCTTTTAACCCTGAGTCTTCAAGTTGTGATGCTCGAATGGCGACATCTATATTGTGTTCATTTAGGTTAACAATACGGTCGTCGACACTGAGGTTAATGCAGATACCTGGGTGCTGTTCAATGAAAGCTTGAAGCGGCTCACTGAGTAACATCGATGAAAAGGCACTTGGCGCAGATATCTTGAGCTCGCCTTCTACGGATTCTGTCTCACGCTTGAGCTTGCTTTCTATGGCAGACATCTCTTCGAGCAAACGGGAGCAATATTCTAGGTAATCTTTCCCTACATGAGTGAGGGATATCTTGCGGCTGTTTCGTTGAAACAGAGTCATCCCTAAGTCACTTTCCAACCATGCGATCTTCTTACTAACCGCACCCTGTGTCATGTTTAACTTATTGGCGGTTGCGGTGAAGCTATTCAGTTGCGCGGTTTCCACAAAGATACGAATACACTCAATCTTATCCATCTTACTCACCTTGTGTTTATCTATTCCAATTTGGAATCTTTACTATCATGAAACTAGCATTTATCACCTTAATTATGAATGATTAAATAACATCGTTGAAATTAATGATTCTTATAGAGGTAGGCGGAATGAGTACAGTAATAAGTATTTTGATGGTGATGTTCTTTGTGTTGGCGAGCTCAATCAAGACGCTTGGTTGGCAAAAGAAGGTCTTTGAAATTCAGCTTGGTTTCTTTAAAAGCTATGGCTTGAATAGAAAGATCATGTTTCTCGTGGGGTTAGTCGAATTGACCGGAGCGGCTCTCTTGATTTTAGCCCTATGTGACACCTCACCAGCACAGACTCAATTGATGGGTGGTGCAATATTGGGGGCTACTTCGATAGGGGCGCTTTATTTCCACTTACGCTTTGATACTTGGAAGGTCGGTATTCCCGCGATGGTTACTCTGTTGGGCTCTGGCTTCTTGGTCATTGCAGCGTACTAAGTTTATTCGTATGTAGCGATAGAGGTGAGAGGCAAAGAAAAGAAGAGTAGAGTAGGGCACGAAGCCCTACCAAATAGAAATCATTTAAAACTCAGAAGGCACTTCAAATTCCATCCATTCACCGGTTGTCGGGTGAATCAGCTTTAGGTAGCCAGCGTGCAGGTGTAAGCGCTCGCGTTTGTATCCGTATAAGTCGTCACCACGAATAGGCACACCAAGCCCTAATGGGTGAGCGCAGTGCACACGCAGCTGATGGGTACGGCCTGTTTTCGGATACAGATGAACCTTGGTTTTACCATTGCTGGTACCAATCGCTTGCCAATAGGTGTCTGCGTTTCGGCCGTGTTCATGGCAAACCAGTTGTCTTGGTCTGTCTGTGATGTCACCGCGTAAAGGCAGGCTGATATAGCCAGATACACCCGTTATCTCACCATCTAACAAAGCGGTGTAGCGCTTGTCGACGGTTCTATCAATGAATTGCTTCTGAATGTTCTTGTTTGACTCCGCCGTGAGCGCCAAGATCAACAAGCCTGACGTCGACATGTCTAATCTATGGATGATCAAAGGCCCTGTTGCATTCGGGTAACGCGCTTTAATGCGTGTATAAACCGAGTCTTCGATAAACTTGCCGGGAACTGAGAGAAACTCCTCAGGCTTATTCACCACCACGATCTCGTCGTCTTCATAGACAATATCAAACGACTTACCAACCGCAGGGTTCACGATAAGCGGATTATTTTCTAATTCAATATGAGTTAGCTGGTGGTCGAGGATCTCAAAGCTTTTACTCTGACAAACCGGGTAGAGGTTTGCGTGTTGTCGAATGATATCTGTAGGCGGTAATCCCCACCAAAACTCAGACAAAGCTAATGGCTTAAACCCGTGTTCAAAAGCAAAGTTAAGCAGCTTGGGCAGGCAACAGTCGCCAGAGCCTTCAAGAGCGTCTTTGCCATCTAACAATTCAAGTAGGCTCTTTGATTCGAGAGCTTGATCGATAAAGCGATAGTGAGAGAGACGTTGAGTTTCTAACTGTTCTGAAATGGCTTGGTGGTCTTGCTTACGGTTTTTCAGTTCGCTTTCGATCAAATCAACTTGCGATTGGCGTTCTGCGATCTTGTGCTTCCATTCGATACGAAGCGCTTTTAGGTCGCGTTTCTCTTGGCTACTTTGATTGCCCAGTTGTTTGAGCAAATTCGCCGCTGACTCTAGATTCCCCAATGCCTTTTCTTGATTGGCTTGCTCTCTGAGTTCGTTACGTTGAGCTTTATTCGCGGTCATCGCCAACTGAAAGGCTTCGATAGCTTGTGCTGATTCGACTGTTAACTCTTCAAGCTCAGCTACTAATGCGTCTAGGTTATGCGATTGTTGTAGCTTCTTAATGTCATCCGCTAGTTGTGATTGGCGAGCGAGGTTTGCACTATTGTGAGATTGAAACTGTTCTGAATCGAAGGCTGGTGGAACAAAGTTAATGTTGTTTAACTGAGAGGTCAAAGACGGATATAACTGCAAACCTGAAAACGCAGAAAGGTAACCTAGCTCTTGTGTAGTTGGGTTCTGAATAAGAAGCACGGCGTAGAGGTTGCCTTGCGATGTTTCATTCACACCGCAGTCGAGTAACGACTGCTGAAGTTGCTGCATGGCAAACTCACACGTTGGATGTGGTGTGTAGTAGTACGGAAACGTAAAACGAGTCGGTAGCGGTAAGTCTACATTCGTATTGTCGTTTTTTAGGTGCAGTGGTGTGTATTGAGCAAGGTTTGCTGACATGAAGATCAAACTCTATGGCTGTTCAGTTAGAGTTCGGTATTGTTGTCGAAATGAAGGCAAATGAGAAGCCAAAGCGAAAGATAAATCGGCTTTGGCTTCATTTAGTTGCTTGTGCTTATCCGAAGCGCGTCCGAGCTTGGTTGAAACTCGATCAGTTCGAGTGTTCTAGCTCTAGTTGCTCGGCTTTTTGGTAAGCAGGGTGGCTCGTTAAAAGATCACCGTATTTAGCAATGTTAGGGTAGAGCGCAGTGGCACCGAAGTTACCCACGATTTCTACGATGAACGACATCATGAAATCGGCACCCGTCAGAGTATCAGCAACAAGGTAAGTTTTACCTTCAAGCGCTTCGTTGACAAAGGTTAGGATCTTTTGGTTTTCATCATCAGCGTAGCCGCCAAGGAAATTAGTCTCGCAACCGTCTTTCATCACAAAGATTTTAAGTAGCATTGGCAGAATACCAGAGCTTTCAGCGAAGTGAAGCCACTGTGAGTATTCCACGTAGTCAGCGGTGCCGCGCACTGGTGCGAACTTACCTTGACCGTATTTGTCGATTAGGTACTCGGTGATAGCACCAGATTCGCTGATCACGACGCCATCGTCTTCAATAACCGGAGATTTACCAAGAGGATGAACGGCCTTCAATTCTGGTGGCGCTAGAAACGTTACACTGTCTCGTTGGTATGGTTTGATTTGGTAATCTACTCCAAGCTCTTCCAATAGCCAGATGATGCGTTTTGAGCGAGATTTGTTTAGGTGATGCAAAGTAATCATGATTTTACCTAGTTAACTGGTTCAGTTTTTGAATTTATTTAGCTTCGTTTGTTTTGATAACAAGCTTACCGAAGTTTTGGCCTTCCAATAGACCCATGAATGCTTGTGGCGCCTCGTCTAAGCCTTCAACTAGGTGCTCACGGTAATGCATCTTGCCTTGAGACAACCATTCTGTCATTTGAACAGCAAACTCATTGTAACGGTGTGCGTAATCATCAAAGATAATGAAACCTTGCATCTTAATACGCTTGACCAAAAGAGTGCCCATAAGGCTAGACATGCGATCTGGGCCTTCAGGAGGTGATGTCGCATTGTATTGTGAAATAAGGCCACAAACAGGAATGCGAGCACCAGTGTTAAGCAACGGCATTACCGCATCGAACACCTTGCCGCCAACGTTTTCAAAATAAACGTCGATGCCGTTGCTACATGCTTTAGCCAGTTGCTCCGCGAAGTCGTCGGCTTTGTGGTCGATACATTCATCAAAACCAAGCACTTCTTTCGCGTACTGACATTTCTCTTGACCACCAGCAACGCCAATGACACGACAGCCTTTTAATTTTCCGATTTGGCCAACGGTTGCGCCTACTGCACCTGTTGCAGCCGCAACGACTAGAGTGTCGCCTTCTTTAGGTTGGCCGATATCAAGTAAGCCCATGTACGCAGTAAAGCCTGGCATACCCATGATGCCTAGTGCGTAAGAAGGGTGTGTTGGCTCTTTACCTAGTTTGATTAGGCCTTCACCATCAGACACACCAAGATCTTGCCAACCGGTGTAAGCCAGTACCCATTCGCCAACTTCAAAATCGCTATTGTTTGACTCTTCAACCTGACACACGGTTGCACCGACCATCACTTCATCAATCGCAACAGGGTCTGCGTAAGATTTAGCATCGCTCATTCGGCCACGCATGTACGGGTCTAGAGAAAGGTAAACTGAGCGAAGTAACATCTCGCCGTCTTTAATTGTTGGTGCGGCTACTGTCTCCAAACGGAAGTTATCTTGAGTCGGTGCGCCTACTGGGCGAGAAGCCAATACGATGCGGCGGTTGTCTTGTTGAGTCATTGGGTATCCTTAATTTTATATTATGTTTATTTAGAATTAGACCAGTCGTCTAGTCTTGTTGTCTAAAAATCCCGCCGTCATCAAATGATAAGAGGGCGGGTTATCTGTCGTTAGTAAAGACTAAACACAGTACGTGGTTAGTTTTTACCTTTTAAAATCTGTTGGGTTAGGTTTAAAGCTGATTCTAAGCTACGTGAACTCTGGCTTAGTTTGCTTAATAAGCTTGCGCCTAACCACATAGAATATAGATTTTGAGCGGTTTCTTGGCTCTCTTCAACCTTTATCGAGCCATCATCAATACCACCGACAATGCACTGCTCGATGGTATGCGTCACTTTCTCAGCACCTTTCAATAGCGCTTGGCGCATAGGATCAGAAAGATCAGAAACTTCGGCGCTGAGCTTAACGACTAAGCATTTATGAGCGTTACAAGTACCGTTTTCAATCTGTGACCATCGAGTGAAATAACTGATAATTCTCTGGTAATGGTTGCCTTCACCATGAACCAAAATAGTTTCAACTCTGCTGATGTAGGTCTCAAAATAGTGCTGGATCAGAGCCTCGCCAAATTGCTCTTTAGATTTAAAGTAGTGGTAAAACGATCCTTTTGGAACATCCGCTTCTTTAAGCAATTGCGATAAGCCAACGCCGTTAAAGCCGTTGTTCACTATTAATTGGTAGCCAACATCTAAAACATGCAGGCGTGTGTCGTTCGTTTTATCGTTCATGGGCTTACTATAAGTTAAATTAGACCAGTCGTCTAGTCTTCGGCTTTTTGAGGTATATTCCGTCGTTACAAAAGTGGCTTCAACTATTCAATTATTCAAACGTTCACATATAAAAAAGCCCCAACATAGCTCGTATGTTAGGGCTTAAATCAGTATCTTCAATTATTTGATAGAGATTAACTCAACATCAAAAATCAAAGTTGCTGATGGTGGGATAGGGCCTGAACCACCTTTACCGTAAGCCAATTGGCTTGGGATAAACAGGCGAACTTTTTGGCCTTCGACCATGTAAGTCAAACCTTCTTGCCAGCCTTTGATCACTTGTTTAAGAGCAAATGAGATTGGCTCACCACGATCAACAGAGCTGTCGAAAACAGTGCCGTCGATAAGTGTACCGTGGTAATGAACCGTTACTTTGCTGTTCTTAGTTGGGTGCTCTGTACCAGTACCTTCTTCAAGAACTAGGTATTGAAGACCACTTTCAGTCGTAACAACCCCTTCTTTTGCGCCGTTTTCGATAAGGAATTGTTGGCCTTGTTCGATATTTTCTTCGCCAGATTTATGGTTCATCCAAGTGCGGTAGATCATGAAGCCAGCCAAAATAAAGACAATGACCGGGATGATAAATTTAGACATAGTAAAACCTATTTATAGTTAATGCTGAATTTCGCAGTTAATACAGAGTGTGTTAATCAATTGGCTAAAGCCGTTACGGCTGAGTCAAAAGGTAGTTGATCGTTTTTGCGATACCTTGAACATCTTGGTGACCTGCTGTGAGTACTTGGTATTTACCGTTGATGATAAATGTTGGTACTGAGTTGATTTGACCTTTTACTGAGATCTCTTCAGCTTTCTTTACGTAGTCAAATAGAGCGACTTGCTGTTCTTTGTTCAGTTGGTATGGGCTAACCAGACCACGAGAAGTGAACGCAGTCTCTAGAGCTTGTTGACGTTGTTCAGGAGTCGCATCTGCACCCATTTGAACCGCAGCAAATAGGTCGTCCATGAACGCGTGGTCAGGTGTCGCATCAAGTTGCATTACTGCTGTGTAGTAGATCATTGCGCTGATTTGAGCACTTTCATTGAACGTAACGTGCATCTTGCCAATAGTTTGGTCTGTTAGAGATTCGATCTCTGGAATTGCACTTTCCATTTGACGGCAGTGACCACAATTTAGAGAGAAGATTTCAGTGATCGGAGACAGGTTAAATTCAGTTAGAGCAGTAGGCAGCGCTTCGTATTGAACGCCTTTCTGTGGCTCGTCTGTTTCACTACAACCCGCGATAATCAGTACGGCAGCAAGTGCTGTGATGAATTTAGTAAATGGTTTAAACATAATGTTTGCTCTAGCGTTGAGAAGTCGTGAGATTCTAACTATTTAGTACGAATTGGAAAACAATTATAAGGTAAATAAATGCAAACAGTTGGAACGGGCGGGGCGATGACAGGCGAGTTGACGGTTAACTGTGATCAAAAACACTTTTTTGGGACGTGCTTTCTTTTCGTATAAAGTTTTTGTCTAAAGTTTTTCTCTCAGTGCCGATATAGACATTAGTGAATGGTTTATCTGCATAAGTGGTTGGTGAAGTAATGAGATATTTAGCGATAATGTTAAGCATAGCTTTGGCTGGGTGCGAAACTACGTTACCAACGGGGTTATTCGGTGAGGATATGTTACAAACTGCACCGAAAAGTGATTACGACATTATGTACCCTGAATGGGGGGTGGTTCAAACCACTCATCAGCAAGGAACTATTACCACTAACTACGGACGTGGCGTTTCGACCAATGATCCACTGGAAGTCTTTTTAAGACAAAACCGTATCGATTTTGAAGTTTTACCTGGCAACCATGTGATGGTAAAGCTTGTACAGCATGTGAACTTTAAAACAGGTTCGACATCTCCTGAACCCGCTTACAACAATTGGTTGGACACGTTAGGCAGCTATCTTTCTCGACGCCAAGACATTGATGTCGTCATTGAAGGGCACACGGATAATACAGGCAGTGATCGTGTTAATGATCCGCTCTCTGAACAGCGCGCAAAAGAAGTGAAAGCTCGCTTAGAAAGTAACTATGTTTCGAGTCGTGCTATTTACACCCGCGGTTTCGGTGAGTACGTTCCCGCGTGTAACAACGCTTCAGTACAAGGTAAAGCCTGTAACCGCCGTGTAGAGTTGATGCTGATTGTGGCGAAATAGATGCGAGAAGCTTGATTCTTTGAATCGAAAGAGCGTATCGATTACAGACATAAAAAAATCCCTCATGAAGAGGGATTTTTTGTATTTAGCTTGTGTTGCTTTTTCCGCTTATGCGAACTGTTTTTCTAAGTAAGATACGATATCCGAAGATTCGTACATCCACTCAGTTTTACCGTCTTTCTCGATACGTAGACAAGGAACTTTCACACGACCGCCGCCAGCTTCAAGCTCTGCACGGTGTTGTTCGTTGTTTTTTGCATCACGAAGTTCAAACTGAACAGACTGACGTTTCATCGAGCGTCGTACTTTTACACAAAATGGACATGCCTCGAATTGGTACAACGTGTGCGTTTTTGCCTGCTCGTTCACTTTGCTTTGTTCTTCTTGAGAACGCTTCACACCGCGTGGGCTGAAAACAAAATTCAACAACAAGATGACGCGACCTAAAAACCAACGGATAAACTTCATAACTCTCTCTACATATTTAAAATTAGCGTTACAATTTGCAGCATTATATACACAAGTTTTGTCAGATGCTCGCAACAAACCGCTAATATCTATTTTGTCCGTTCGATCGTGTGAGACTTCGCCACATTTAGCCCTAAACGTTTGGACAGTCGAGTCAGGTTTGCTCGGTCTGTTTTCAGAACTCGCCCTGCTTGCGCCCAGTTAAAGTTGGCATCTTCCAACACCTCAGTGATGATGCTGCGTTGAAAATCATCGGTAGCGCCACGTAAACCTGCAGATAGGTCGATCGTTGGTGTTGATAAAGGTGTGTTTTTTACCTGTGTCGTCGCTATAGGCTGATCTTGGTCGAGTGGGCCACAATCTTCTTTAGTGATTGTCACGAGGTTTTTGTTGGTGCTACGAGCTAATGCTTTTAGTGCTGAACGGCTAATCACGTGCTCAAGCTCACGTACGTTACCTGGCCAACCGTAACGGTTTAAAAATACCAGTACATCAGAGCGGAACTTAACTTGGTTGATACCAAGCTTACGACGTGCCTGTTCTAGGAAGAAGCCTGCTAGCAAGCTGATGTCGTCACCTCGGTCTTTCAGAGCTGGCACTGCGATAGGGTACACACTCAATCGGTGGTATAAATCGGCTCTGAATCGACCGTCTTCAACTTCTTGCTTTAAGTCTCGGTTGGTTGCAGCTAAAACACGAACATCAATAGTTTGAATGTTGTCTTGGCCTACAGGTTGGATTTCGTTGTTTTGCAGTGCACGCAATAGCTTACTTTGTGCTGCTAAAGGCAATTCACCAATTTCATCTAAGAATAGCGTGCCGCCATCGGCTAGAGCAAACTTACCTAAGCGGTTTTTGTCTGCACCAGTAAACGCGCCACGAACGTGACCAAATAGTTCACTCTCTACCAAGTTCTCAGGAATAGCTGCACAGTTGACATAGACGAGTGGGTTACGTTTACGCTGCGATTGGTGATGCAGGGTTCGAGCAACGAGCTCTTTACCAACACCTGTATCACCATGAATCAGAATATTAAATTCAGAGGGTGCGACAACCGCGATATCGTTTTTAAGCGCGACCATGGTGTCACTATTACCAATCAATTCGCCGCCGTCACGTTCCCACGCTTCAACATTCAGCTCTTCCAGTAATTGCTTTGACTGTTTTGCTTGATGTTCAAGTTGCGAGAAAGTCATCGCCATTTGCATCGTAGAGGCAGCAATAGCAGCGAGAACTTCTAGGTTCCGAGCAGGAATATTCGCGAAGACATCAGGTTTTAGGCTGTCGAGGGTTAGTACCCCTAACAATTTGTCACCAAAAAGAAGAGGCAAACCCATACAGGCATGCATGGGCAAATCGCCGTCGTGGTCGATCAGTAAGCCATCGAAAGGATCAGGCAATGAGCTATCCGCATCAAAACGAACTGGAGAACGCGATGCACAAATCGCATCAAAACGTGGATGTTCTGAAATAATAAAGCGGCGACCGAATGTATCTCGACTGAGCCCTTGCATTGCGATGGGTACTAGCGTGTCGCCTTGAAGGCTTAAAAGTGCGACACAATCACACGTTATGGTTTTACGAATGGCATCGATTAAGCGATTGAAACGGTCTTGATCGTTCACACCGCTTGCTAAACCAATGGTCATTTCCATGAGAGTGGATGCTGAGATATCTTGCATAAAGGGCTCATACTGTTTGTATTTTCATACATGGTAGAGTCTTTATGACATAAAAAAAAGGTCTTTTTGACTAAAGTTTGAAGAGGGTTTTTGAAGGAATGCTAGGCACAACAAGCTTTCGCATGTTGGCACCGTTTGTGCAATGTGTCCATTGCGTGTTGTCTATATGACTGAATATCTGACCTATCATTGATTTGAATCAATTAATGCGAATTTATCAGTCCACGTAATTCTCATAAAAATAGTAGCCAAAGAGCTCATTGAGAAAGAATTAATATAAAGTCATCTTTAAATAAAATTAGTCAATTTGACATGAAAGGTCAAAAGACTAAGTGTTCGGAGTAAATCAATGCTAAACAATCTACATATCAACATCATCAAATCGACGATTCCTCTTTTAGAAAGCGCAGGCCCTGCTTTAACTCAACACTTCTATCAACGCATGTTCACGCATAACCCTGAATTGAAAGATATCTTCAATATGACTCACCAAAGAACAGGTCGCCAAGGTGTCGCACTGTTTGAAGCTATCGCGGCTTATGCAAAGAACATCGAAAATCTAGCAGCGTTAACCTCAGCGGTTGAGCGTATTGCACAGAAACACACAAGCTTTAATATTCAACCAGACCATTACCAAATCGTTGGTCTTCACCTAATTGAAACACTGCGTGAATTAGCTGCTGATGCATTCACCCCAGAAGTAGAAGAAGCGTGGACTGCGGCTTACCTATTCTTAGCGCAAGTATTCATCGACCGTGAAGCTGAACTTTACCTACAACGCAAGCAAGCGGTAGGTGGCTGGGAAGCAGCACGTACTTTCGTGATTGCAGATAAGATTGAAGAATCAGCTCTAGTAACAAGCTTCATCCTACAACCAAAAGATGGCGGTGACGTTCTGGATTACACTCCAGGTCAATACATCGGTATCGAAGTGAAACCTGAAGGTGCTCAGTACAGCGAGATCCGTCAATACTCACTATCAGACAAGCCAAACGGCAAGCAGTACCGAATTTCTGTGAAACGTGAAGGCCAAGGTCAAGAGACTCAAGGCGTAGTATCGAATCACATGCACGATACTGTTGCTATCGGTGATGAAGTTACCCTATACGCACCAGCGGGTGACTTCATGTATCAAGAGCGCAGCAAGCCAGTAACGCTTATCTCTGCAGGTGTGGGTGTAACACCAATGCAATCAATGCTTGAGTTCTTAAACAACCAGCAGAAAAACGAACCTGTACTGTATCTTCACGCTTGTGAAAACGTAGGTCAACACTCTTTCACGACTCGCGTTAAAGATATTGTTGCCGATAAAGGTTGGGAAGCGAAAACGTGGTACATGAACAAAGGCGAGTCTGCGTGTGAGAACACACATGAAGGTCAAATGGATCTAGCATCTATCTCTGACACCAACGGCTTTGAAGAGAGCGATTTTTACATTTGTGGCCCTGTTGGCTTCATGAAGAACATCGTAGAACAGCTAGATGCACTTAAAGTCGACCGTTCTCGCGTCCACTACGAAGTCTTTGGCCCTCACGCTAATTTCTAATAGCTCTCGACAGTTCTATTGACACTAGCCTGAACTATTAACACCTTGCCTATTCAAAGGCCTCACATTGTGAGGCCTTTTTTCGTTTGGTTTGTCCAGCGAGAGACAATTGGATATTCGAGTAGGGGGTGATCAGGGTAAGATCTTCTGGCGTTCGTTTTAAGAACGCTTAACCTTTTTGGACATGTAATCAGAATCAAAAAACTCAGGCCAGTACATTTTCACATAACCGCCTGCCACCCAAATCACTAGGATGGTCGCGATGGTTAATTCAAAGAAGCCGAATTTATGCAGCCAATACCATTGTGGGTATTCAGCACCGAAAAATGTGGTTAAGCGGTGCATAGCAATGGCGCTGATCACGGACGGGAAGGTGACGGCTGCAATCGAAGGTTGGAACTTCAGACGCATTAGACGGATGTAACATAAGTAAATCAATAGAGTCATGGTGATAGCAATGCCAGCCAATGCTCCTGTCAGAATCGGATCTGGGTTGTCGAAGTTCACCAAGTAAGCGGCTAAAGATAAGTTAACCGGAGCCGCCATGATTGCGAGTGTTGGTCTTGCTCGACGTGGCAGGTTTCCTTCGAACACCAAGCGATACAACACCACTGGCAGCATGAGGAAATAGATACCGATACAAGTGGCCGCCAGTGTCTCTGAAAAAACGGTGTGTCCAAACTGTGTACCAGCTAAGGAACTGCTGATTAACCCCACGGGATACAGGAACCAACTCGGCACAATGTTCGACATTTTGAAATTGAGGATCTGGAAACTAAAGAACAACACCATCATGGTAAAATGCAACAACAACGCGCAGAACCAGACTGGATAGGCGATTATTGGAGATATCTCGGCGAGATAGTCACATAGAATCAATAACGCCATGCTCATCGGCGCCATTAAGCTTCCGCTAAGTGGATGGCGAATGTCATTGATAAAAGTATCAAAACTTGTGAGATAACGAAGTAAAACGGGCAGCAATAACAGTGCGCCAAACGCAGCAAGGTAAGGACGAATGATCTCACCAACCCCTGGCAGATATAATGCCCAAGCTTGCCCCAGCCCGATAACGCCAAGTGCTAAAGACGCCTGAGACGGTGGAACATTCTTTACTTGGGTTAATCTTCTCCAGTTCAACGACTTGCTCCACTCAGTTAAATGTAGAACGTATACTCTAATCAAAACGTTCAGTCATGCTCACAATCGGTGTTGTTAGGCATGGAAATAATTTCGTGGATAATAGCAAGTTTAACGTTTGCTTTTAAGGTTTTGGTTCGAAATTGATATATAAAGCGCGATGAAAGTGTTTTTGATTTTCTTGAGTGTTCTATAAATATTGAGCTTGGTTTGCTTATTGTATTAGTGGAATTTGATTGTATTAGTGGAACTTAACGAGTTACGTTTAAGTCCCACATTTGAACTGACGTTTTCAATGTAATTAACGAACTTCCTCTTGCTGAGGGAGATCTTGCTGTCTTAGTTTCTCGTTTTTCAGCGTACGGTTAAGTAGTTGGCTGTAAATTGGCTGACCACCTAACATCTGAGCAATGATTACCGCGCCTAAGCAGGTGATGATCAACGGCAAGATGAGGTAGTAGTTATTGGTCATTTCAATAACCAACAGTATGCCAGTGATAGGTGCTCGCACGGTGGCGGCAAATAAGGCGCCCATGCCGGCAATCGCAAACATACCCGGCTCTATGTTCAGTTCAGGGAAGAATGCCGCCGCGATAAGCCCAAACGCGTAACCAAAGAGTGTTCCTAGAGCAAGCATTGGTGCAAAGATACCACCCGGTGCACCAGAGCCGAAACAAAGTAGCGTGGTGAGCACGCGCCCTAAGAAGATTAACAGCAGCACGTTTGCGCTGTAGTTGCCATTCGTGATGTTCGGGATGATACCAATACCACCGCCAGTCAACTCGGGTATATAGAGCAGCAATAAGCCAAAGCAACCGCCCAGCAGGGAACCTGTCATTAAGTAGCGTTTACGGTCATTCTTGTGTATTGCCACAAACAGGTCTTGCGAAAGTGTAATCAGCTTATTGAAAATCACACCAAACAGGCCGAACAACACGCCTAACAACAAGAATAACCACAGAGCATCCAGTTCAGGCGGTTGGTATTGAGGCATAGTGATAACGGCAGACTGTCCGTTGATTGATCGAAAAACGATGTTGGCTGAAACCGCGGAGATGATGACGGCTTTAATTGATATGAGTGAGTAGCGAAACTGTGGTCTCATCTCCTCGACTACAAACATGATGCCAGCCAGTGGTGCATTGAATGCTGCGGCCAAACCACCTGCGGCACCCGAAGCCAATAGTGAATGTCGGGTGTCGTCATCTTTGACTCGAAAGATATCTGTGACCATGCGGCCAATACTGCCGCCCATTTGAACGGTTGGTCCTTCTCGGCCTAAAACCATACCAGAACCTAATGCGCCCATACCGCCAAAGAATTTTACTGGCAATACTCTCCACCATCGAACAGGGCGCATACCGTCCATCGCCCCTTCAATTTCAGGGATGCCTGAGCCTGCAGCCTCTGGAGCGAAACGGTGAACAAGGAAGTAACCAATAAAGGCAAATGCAGCACTAATAAGGAAAGCGGCGAGCCAAAGAGGTAAATAGCTACCTATTTCATCTTTAAGCCAATCGGTACGAGTTTCGGTGATGAAATGAACCGCGACTTCGAAATAGGTACCTACCACGCCAGCAAGTACACCTACAATACAAGAAAGAAAGAGAACGGAAGCGGGTGTTTTATCTCTTGAGAGAAATTGATTAATAGCATCCCTTGGCATTTTGGCGAGTAGGGACTGCTTAATTTTCTCTCTTCTGGTCATTGAGATAAGGCTCCTGAATGGGTTGAGGCGGGACTGCAATAAATTATACGCGTCCTCTGCATATCCTATAGCAGCAAAGATGCAAAGTTGAATTTCATTTATGGAATATACGTGTTACATAAATGGAATCTATAGGCAATAGTTGAATCGCCGTCACAATTTTGATCGATTCTCCGGTGGCGGCTTGAATATCCCCAAAAATGAACCATAGTTAAAACGTAAAGCAACATAACGAACCGCAAGGAGAGGTGAGGTTTTACACACAATTTGGATGGATTCAGAATAAAGTTTTAGTTCCTCGTTAAATGTTCAGGTCGATATTTAAGGCTTCCTGATTCGCGAACTCACGATTGAGTAACGAGGGTGAGGCGTACTGAGTAAGTACGCCTTTAGTTCGTCTGGAGCATTCCTTTTTCATAGTTCCCCCCTTTCTAGTGACACTCATACAACTTCTGGCTTAAATCATTCTCCGTATAAACAAGCGATTGGGGTCAATTTCTCCGTGATTGTGTATATACTCCTAAAAAAAGGAGAACTGATATGACCAAAAAAGTTCCTACAAACATAATTACGGGTTTCTTGGGTGTTGGCAAAACGACAGCTATTTTGAACCTGCTCAGAAATAAACCTGAGAATGAAAACTGGGCTGTTCTGGTTAATGAGTTCGGGGAAATTGGCATCGATGGCGCATTGATGACAGATCAAGGTGCTTTGATTAAAGAAGTACCGGGTGGCTGCATGTGCTGTACCGCTGGTGTGCCTATGTCAGTGGGTATTAATGCTTTACTACGCCAGAAGCCGGACCGTTTATTGATTGAACCTACAGGGCTTGGTCATCCAAAGCAGGTTATTGCGACGTTAACTTCAGAGCAATACACACCTTACGTTGACCTAAAAGCGACGCTAGGTTTGGTTGACCCAAGAAATCTGTCGATTGAGAAATATACGTCTAATCAGAACTTCAATGATCAATTAGATAGTGCTGACGTGATTATCGGAACCAAAGTAGATTTGGTTCACTCTGAAGATATCGACGCATTCAATGATTGGGTGACGGATCAAACACCCGCAAAAGTATTCCATAAGCTGATTCACGATGGTGAGGTGCCATTGGAAGTGTTGGACATTGAAAGGGTTTACGGCAGTGCTTCCTCTCATCTTGAAGCGCATCATCATGACCACGCTGAACAAGAGCCTCAATTCCAACTGCCTCCCGGTGAAGCGTTTATCCGTAAAGAGAATAAAGGGCAGGGTTATTTTAGTTGTGGTTGGTTGTTTGGCGCAGAGCATAAGTTCGACTTCGATGCGCTATTCTCAATGTTGTCGGAGCTAACGGCTGAGCGCGTGAAAGCCGTGGTAAATACTGACCAAGGTTGCTACGCGTTCAACGTGGCGAATCAAGTTGTATCTGTGAATGAAATTTCCCTTGATGGCTTTGAGTCTCGTCTTGAAGTGATCGACTCGCAGTTAATGCCTTGGGACGATCTCGAGCAGATTCTACTCAAGCTGTGTGGCATCAAATAGCCCTGTTTTTGCTGTTTGAACTAAGGATCTTGGTGTTTACCTCGTTGAAGGTGGGGTAAACACCAGATTAAATGAGAAAGTTTGCGTTATATCACGATAAATGTGAGATAAATCACTCTAAATACTTTATAGTGCTCGGCTGAAATAAGAATGTAGGCTGTCTGCTTAAGGAACCCGTAACAATGTCATTTTCCTCTCAAGGTTTTGCTCCTGAATTAGTCAAAGCGTTGACTGAGTGTGGTTATGAAAAACTCACTCCAATTCAACAAAAAGCGATTCCAATGGCTCGTAAAGGCCATGATATTTTTGCTACTGCTCAAACCGGTACGGGTAAAACAGCGGCATTTTCATTGCCTGTTATCCAACACCTTTTGAACAGCGGCAAAAAGGCGTCTAGAGGAACGGCTCGCGGCCTTATTCTTGCTCCAACTCGTGAGCTTGCTGCGCAGATCGCTCAAAACATTAAAGACTACGTTAAATACACGGAACTAAGCGTTTCTGCGGTTTACGGTGGTAACAAGATGTCTTCACAAGTTCGTCAACTAGAGCTGGGTGTGGATATTTTGGTTGCAACACCTGGCCGTTTAGAAGAGCACTTAGAAGCGGGTAACGTGTCTATCGCAAACCTAGAATTTCTAGTATTTGATGAAGCTGACCGTATCCTTGATATGGGCTTTATCAATGCCGTTCGTAAGATCATGCTAGATGTAGAAATATCACCGCAAATCATGATGTTCTCTGCAACGACTTCTACTCAGTTAAACCAACTGTCTGTTGATATTCTGCGTAAACCAAAACGTATCAGTGTTGAGCGTGAAAACTCAACGGCTGCAACTGTTGGTCACGTGGTGTATCCAGTTGATCAAGAGCGTAAAACAGAGTTACTTTCTGAGCTGATCGGTCGTAAAAACTGGCGCCAAGTGCTTGTTTTCGTGAACTACAAAGAAACAGCAAACGATGTAGTTAAAGAGCTCAAGCTTGACGGCATTAAAGCGGTACTTTGTCACGGTGATAAAGCGCAAAGTGCTCGTCGTCGTGCGTTGGATGACTTCAAAGAAGGCAGAGCGCGCGTAATGGTTGCAACCGACGTTGCGGCACGTGGCCTTGATATCGAAGACTTACCACACGTAATTAACTATGACATGCCTTTCCTAGCGGAAGACTACGTTCACCGTATTGGTCGTACAGGTCGTGCTGGTAAACAAGGTCATGCAATCTCTTTTGTTAACCGCGAAGAAGAGCTGACTGTTGTTCAAGTCGAAAAACTGATTCAACAACGTATTCGCCGTGTTGAACAACCGGGTTATGAACCGAAGAAACGTGATGCTTACATCGAGAAGCTGAACACTAAATCGGCGTACAAAAACCGTCAGGGTCGTAAGAACAACGCGAACGAAGAGCCACAAGATCAAGCAAGCGCTGAACGTCGTTTGACTATGATGAAGCGAATTAAAAACCGTCGTAAGTAATTACGGTTGGTGATTGAAAAGAGCCACTGTTATGTGTAATGCCGATCAGTTA
>NZ_JBFRVM010000013.1:0-24856 GCF_041475145.1 Vibrio sp. 10N.222.49.A3 | reverse complement strand
TTAACTGATCGGCATTAGCTCTCTTGAGCTGCTTTTTTTATGAATGTCTAAACCAATGTCTTGGATTGCAAATGGGTATGGTGAATCAAGGTTAGACGGACTTAACATTAACTCATTGATATAACGATACAATGCTGATTTACGCAGAAACAAGAATACGGACGTTGCAATAGGATGAGTCAGTTGCACTAAAATGTGATTTAGATCTTGTTTTTGGCCGCTTTAAGTGTAGAATCCGCGCATAAGAAAATCGATTATGTGCGGAGATAAGCATGAATTACGAACTAGGCCACGCATACCTTGGTCAAATGGTAGCAAAAAACATGATGCACGAAGCATTGTATGGCAAGCCAAAGCCAAAAAAAGCATCATTCTTTAAGCGAATGATGAAGAAAATGGCGAAATAAGCATTTTCAAAAACGGAATTTAAAAAGGCCTTAAACTCGATGAAGTTTAAGGCCTTTTTCGTTTTAGCGATTAATGAAGGTCATCGCTCGTTTTGTTGTGGATGGACACAAAAAACACTGATTAATTCCCGATCGGATTTGTAACTCTGTGTGAGTTTAACCTGTCGATTGGTTGGATAGGTCGACAACATTATTCGGGATGGTATCTAAACCATTTTCTTTCATCCATGCTTCTAAGTTGTCTGCTCCACCGATGTATTTACCATCGAGCCAGATCTGAGGAACGGTTACTGGTGTTTTCTCACCAATGTGCGCTTTGACCTCTGGAATCATGCGATACAAAGCTGCGCTGTCTTTTACGACATCGTGGTATTGGTATTCAACACCCGCTTCATCAAGCATTTTCTTTGCCTTAACGCAGAATGGGCAGGTCGCTTTACCATAAACGATGTTGCCTTTTAGGCTGTCGCGTTTGGTCCACTCTTTGATCACGGATTGAACTAACACACCGCGGTTAAGCGCTTCGCCTTGGCTTACAACCTTGCCTTCAACAACAAGGATTGGAGCATGCCAAGAACCCAGTTTTAGCGGCTCCCACCAGTGAGACAACCAATCTTTCACTTCCAGTTCGACATCGACATCTGATAACTCATTCTCAAAAGTATCCTTAAGAATGTCTTTGGTAAGGGTACATTCCCCACATGGGATATTAACTTTAAATGGACCCCAGCTGCCTGCCCAACGGTATAGTGTAATCTTGACTGGTTTCTTCATGCTTACGGCCTCGTTTGAATTCTCTTATCCATATAGAACGGACAGTCGAACTATTTATTTCATCGATCCTAAACTTTCTTTATTTTCGCCGGTTTTTTCGTTTCCCAATGGGTAATAAATGCAACTGACGCAATAATAATAGCAGCCCCTAGCCATAAACGACCCGGTGGAACCCAACTAAATACAATCCAACCCGCTAGAACATTTAACGGTAATTTCGCGTGGTCAAAAGGTTGCACAAACGAAGCATCAGCAACTGAGTAGGCTTTTACAATTGCCCATTGAGCGAGTGCCGTCATAACACCGACAACAATCAAGATAGCCCAAATTGTACCGCCGCTTGGAGTCTGCCAATCTGGCGCGGCAAGCAGGATGTTAAATGGTGTGATCAATAGCAGCAAGTACACCACCATGGTTGAAGGACTGTCTTGCGAAGAGAGTTTTTTCACCATGAGTGAGTAGCATGCCCAGAAGAAAGCTGCGCCAACCGGTAGCAGTGTTGCCCAGTTAAAGTCTTCTGCCCACGGCTCTAGAATCACCATAGCACCAGCGAAGCCGGCTAAGGTCGCGCCCCAGCGAGCTGCCCCAACTTTCTCTTTGAGGAAAAGTCCTGAGCCTATGGTTGCAAACAATGGCGACGTCATGAGAAGGGCAATGCCTTGCCAAATAGGTACTGGGTAAGCCAATGCCCATATCCAAAGTTGAATACCAATAACAGACAAGAAGACACGGAATACGTGCAACTTTAGGTTGTCGGTTTTTAGCGCGTGGCGAATGCCCAGCGTTTTCAGATAAGGAAGAATAGCGAACAACGCGATGGCGTATTGAATGACGGCAACGGTGGTAGAAGTAAGTCCGAAATGAATGCTAGCGACTTGAGTTAGGCTATTAATAACGGCAAAGGCTAGGCCTGCGGTTAGCATCCAGCTAGCGCCTTGGATCGGATGGTGTTGTGACATGATGCTTCTAATTATTTGATGTGGTTCACCTATGATACGGATTTAGCACCACTTAACCAGAAAAAGCATTGATGAAGTTGGTCAGAATATTTGAATATGAAAAAAGGTTGAGCAACCGCCCAACCTTTCTAGTCTCTATCTAAAGTCGATTTAGATTAGAAATCGTAGCGGACACCTAGGCGAAGTGTGTCTTCACCAGCTGTCACGATACCTTTTGCATTTTTAACTTCGTCTAAACCGTTAACGTAGTAAGAAAGGTATGTGCGGAAATTGCTGTTTAGTTTGTAGTAACCGGCTAATTCAATACCGTCGACAGCGTCTACTTTTGCTCCGCTGTTGATTTCATCTTCCTGGTAAGTATATACGACTGCAGCAGATACTTGCTTGGTGAATTTGTATTGCGCTGCAAACTCCATAGCAGTGAATGACTTAGCATCGGTACCTGTCGCTTTATCATCTAGGTCGCCTGTTGAATAAGTCGCAGCTAAGTACAGGTTGTCTAGAGAATACGCTAGGCCGGCAAGGATTTGGTCTGCGCTACCTTTATTTTCCCCTAGGTCTTCACCTGAGTAGGCTAGGCCAAGATCTAAGCCCATTGGCAGTGAGTAAACACCAGAAATGCCGTAGCCGTCAGAGTCTTTTTTGCTGTTGGTTTGGTAAGTGGCTTCTAGTTGCAGAGCATCAAAACCGCCACGGTACGCAAATACGCCATCTTCTTTATCAGAAGCTGCACCGAATGCTTGCTGCACACCAGAAAACTCAGTGATATCCGTAAAGTCAGATACGATAACTGAAGCCATATCTTGGCGACCGACAGAAATGGCTTGACCGTCAAAATCAACACCTGCGTACATGTAACGGTTTTCAAACTTATCAGAACCTGTGTCTTGCTCAGCTTCGTAGAAACCGAATGCCGTTGCAGTATCTGTAAGTTCTGTTTTACCACCAAGGTTTAAACGGAAACGAGTTTTATCTTTCATTGAACCTTCAACTTCAGCACCACCGGAACCAATGAAATCACCACGGAATTCTGCACGACCGCCAATTTTAAGTTCTGTACCATCAGAGCTGTAAACCGTTGCTGCTAACGATGAACCTGAAACTAGTGCCGCTACCACTGCAGAAGCTAGAACTGCCTTTTTCATAATCACTTACCTTGTATTTTAAAATCCGTGAGCAATGCGCTCTCCGTTTCGATATGAAACTAATCTAGAGCAGCTAAATTAAGCTTTCATTTCTGTAAAATTACATTTTCGTGAATAGGGAACTTTTTAAGTGTTGATTTTATTGCACTTTTATTTCAGGAACCTGAGTGGTTTGTGAATGGGTATACCACTCGTATTTCCTTATTCGGTTACTTTTTCAAGTTTCTATTTGGGTGAGGTGATAATGATATGAGTGAACCTTATGGTGAGGTTAGAGCTTCTTCATCTTATTAACTGTTTGTACTGATTAAGATATCCTCTATGATGCCAAAACTTAGAAAAGAATAAATTTTGCTCAACAAGATGGAGACGTTGGATGAAAACAGAGTACTTAGGCGATGTTTTACAAGGTAGGCAGGTTATTGGCGCCTTAAATGTTGAAGACTTACCGATTGGAGAGCATCAGTTTTGGTTTCAAGTAACCAGTGATGGGTTAGGGCAACCTAAAAACATGCCGGTTTCTGTTTTCAAAGGCAGTCAAGACGGCCCGAAGTTGCTGATCACTGCCGGGATTCATGGTGATGAGCTAAACGGTGTGTTGGCTGCTCAGCAAATTATCCGAGATTTAGTAGGCAACACATTAAAAGGCACGGTGACAGTTGTACCAACTGTGAATTTGTCTGGCTTGCTTAACCACAGCCGCGATTTTATCTCTTCGGATCCGGGCTCTTGCCCTGCCAACCTTAATCGACTCTTTCCGGGGGATGCACACGGCTTAGCCGCGGAGCGATTCGTCGCATCTCTGTGGGATCGCTTACTCAAACACAACGCGACATTTGCTGTTGATCTGCATACCCAAACTCGTGGTGCCGTGTATCCACTTTATGTGTTTGCTGATTACCGAGTAGAGCAATGTTTGGAGATGGCGAGGTTAATGCAGCCCGATTGTGTTCTTAATGATCCCGGCGATCCGGGTATTCTTGAAACGGTCTGGAATCGAAGTGGAATTCCGAGCATTACAGTGGAAGTCGGGATGGGGAAATTTACTCAACCTGACATGATTCAACGAGCCGTAGATGGTGTTTTTAATATTCTTTCTTACTACGAGATGCTTGATGCTGAAGGTTTACGAGACAAAAAGCCACTGCCGAGTATAGATTGGATAGAGGGCAATAATGTAGTGTCTATCCGCGCTGATATTGGTGGGTTTGTGTTGCCTCAGGTCGAGCTTTTACAAAGCGTAGAGCAAGATGATCTTTTGGCGATTCAATACGACGCTTTTGGTAATGAATGTCGTCGTTATCATGCGCCGTCTGCCGGACGTGTACTTAGCTATAACGTGGATGCATTAAGGGAGCCAGGGGCTCTTGTCTGTCGATTATTGAGTTGAGCTGCTTTTAGGTGAGAAGCTCGCAGTTGAAAGCTCTTAAGTGGTAAGCTCCTAATTGGTAAGTACTGAGTTGAAAAACTCTTTGGCAGGTGTCTCTTTGTTCATCTGGTGCATCGTCATTTGAAACGCGTAAAAAAAAGACCGAGCAGGGCTCGGTCTGATAGCTTTTCTCTGAAGTAACAGTTTCTAGCGTAACTAGTATCGCTTTAAGATCTCGATGATCTCTTGCTCTGTTTCCGCTGCGATAATGGCATCAATGTCATCATCATTTTGGAACAACTCTGATAGCGCCATAATAGTATGGATATGGCTATCTGAGTCCATCGCTGCCAGAGTGATTGAAAGGTAAACGTCACCGTTGTCTTTCGACTCTAAATCAACACCCTTTTTGAATACTGTCACCTGCAGTGATGCTTCGTTCACACCATCTTCAGGACGAGCATGAGGCATCGCAATCTTTGGTGCTAGAACATAGTACGCGCCGATGTCTTTGTGCTTTTGCTTGATAGCTTCAACATAGCTTGCTTCAATTTTCTTGCTTGCTAACAGTGTTGAACAGGTTAAATCAATCGCAGCATCAACCGTTAGGTTCTCTTCAGAGTTGATGATAACGCCTTGGTTACCGATTAAATCGAATAGGCTCATGAAACAATCCATCCTAGAATCAGACCAACAACACCGAAGTCGAAGTCAGCAAATGTTGTCGCTTCAAGCCCAAGACCACCTAGTACTGGAAGTAGTAGCATTGGTAGGAAAGAGATACACAGACCTTGCGTGAATGAACCTAGAATTGCACCACGTAGACCGCCAGTAGCGTTACCGTAAACACCTGCCGCACCACCTACGAAGAAGTGTGGAACCACACCCGCTACAATGATTGTCCACCCAAGTGCACCTTGAACTGCCATTGCTAGTAGGCCAGCCGCGAAAGAACAAAGGAAACCGATTAGTACCGCGTTTGGTGCTACTGGGAATACCATAGGGCAGTCTAGAGCAGGTTTTGCTCCTGGTACTAGTTTGTCAGAGATACCTTTAAATGCAGGAACGATTTCAGCAATTAGCATCTTCACACCTTGCAATACGATGTAAACACCACCAGCAAAGATTAGAGATTGCATGAAGGTAAATACAACCCAGTTTTGACCGCTTGATACTGTTTCTACAAACTCGCCGCCCGCAATAATAGACGCAAGCATGAAGAAGATAGCCATTGTTGTTGCTACGGCTACTGGCGTATCACGCAGGAACATTAAGCTTTTAGGAACTTGGATGTCTTCTGTTGATTTTGATGTGTCACCGAATTTGCTACCAATGAAGCCAGACACGATGTAAGACAGTGTCGAGAAGTGACCGATAGCCAGTTGATCAGTACTCATCACTTTTTCAGTGTACTTTTGGCCTAGCGCTGGCATCACAACCATTAATGTACCCACAATGATAGAGCCGATTGCGACTAGAACTGTGCCTTCAATGTTTGCTGTAGACAGAATTACCGCTACTAGCATAGACATGAACATTGTGTGGTGACCCGTTAAGAAAATATATTTTAAAGGAGTAATACGAGCCAATAAAATATTCACAACGAATGCGAAGAACATAATTAGAGCCATTTCATAACCGAATGCTTCTTGTGCTAATGCAACAATTGCTTCGTTATTTGGAATAACACCACTTACGCCGAATGCTTCAGTAAATACAACTGAGAAGTTATTTAGTGCGCCAACAAGAGCGCCAGCACCAAAACCTAAAATTAGGAAACCCATTACGGTTTTAATTGTGCCTTTTAGAATGGTGGAAATATCAGCTTTCTGTGCAACAAGGCCAATGAAAGCAATTAAGCCTACCATGATTGCTGGCTCTTTTAATAAGCCGAGCATGAATTCGAAAAAGTTCTGCATAATTTTGACCTTACATGAAAGTTTTTAGTTGTTCTTCGATTGATGCTTTGTCAAAAATATTTTTAAGGCTGATTATGTTCTCTTTTCCGCCTTCTTTCAGTTGGTTTGCAACGTCTGTCGCTGCTACCCAAATATCCGCGTTGCTTGATGCAGCTGATGACAGATCTTCGTGATCAACTTCCGCTTCGAAACCGATTTTTTTAGCCACTTCTTTCACTGCCATTTCCATCATTAGTGAAGTACCAAGGCCGTTACCGCAAACTACAAGAATCTTTTTCATAATATTTGTCTCAATTGGATTTTAGGGGTTGAGAAACTGCGTTCTCTTATTGTGTGGGAGCATAGTAATGGAAATATTGAGATTTCAATAATACCTCCATCACAAAGCTAAAATGAGATTGTGACGGAGGTCTCGCTTGTGTGTGGTAAAAATCCAGAGTGAGACTTTGATCAAATTTAACTTTTCACACGAATATGCAACGTATCTATTGAGAAAGGTTGGGGGGGAGTGTATTTGTCTATTGGAATGTAAATATATAGAGGGTCTGTTGAAGAAAATAGAGAATTAATCGTATCGACCGTAGTCGGTAAGCATTTTCTTAAGCATGCTATTAACGTCTTTGGTCTTTTTATTTCTTTTAGTTAGTTGGCTAAGAGAAGTCGGTTTTGGCGAGGTAACATTTTCACCATCTATTTCTTCGGTTTTATCTTTCATTTTCTGTACGGCAGGCAATAACATTCTAATTTCTTCATTATTGATATTGGTCAGAACCACAATATTTTCAGATTCAACTTGGGTAATAGTTAATATGCCATGCTTAACGGATTCAACCTTTTCACCAATCATAATTGATTCAGGTGCGACAGAGCGATCGGTTAACTGACCTGTACGTAATTTCGCCGCACTGATAGCGCGGATATTTCCGGTGTTTTCAAACGCAACAATAACAGTATAGGTATTATAATACTCAACTACTGTCACATAGCCGTGTCTATTTGTTTTGAATCTAGCTCCATTGTTCATGTCGTGCGGAGCTTCCATTTTCTTCACGTGTTTCCTCTCTTAGTCTCAATGGCAGTTATATCTAATCAGCTCGTCTCGTTTTATAGATAATGAATGGGTGAGATAATACAAAGTATATACGCATCTAAACTTAAGATGAATCTTGAAGTCATAGTAAATGAGGGAGAACACAGAAAAGTGGTAATAATCACACAGAATTAACCGAGAGGTTACGCAGCTCTCTACATAGGTTGAACATATCACATTCATTTCATGATCTTCATTTACAACGCCTGCTGCTTAAAGTTTTATTGGGTAATTACTCAATAAAACCAACCTGATATGTGAGCCAATTTATATAAATAAGAATTGTATAAATTATTGATTTAATGAATGTTTACTGAGTAAGACAATTTTTGTTAGAACACCATCTTCAAAACAATAAGATAGGTAAATCTAATGACAAAACTCGTCAGTTTGCTCCTTGCCACAATCACGCTAGGGCTTTCAGGTTGTGCAACAGTATTAACTCCAGAACAGAGTGCGCCACAATTGAGTGTCGTACCTCAAGAAAAAGCACTGACTATTGCAGTGATTGATAAACGCCCATACGTTTTAGACCAAGATAAAGAGCCAAAGTTTGAGGGCATTATCCGTAGTTCTCTCGGTATTCCTTATTCACACAACACGGCGACACAACAGCCGATGTCTCAGTTTTTGACGGATAGACTTGTTGCGGGCTTAAAGAAGCAGCAAGTGACGGTGGACTCAGTCGAGACGACACCAAACGAAGACATCACTAAAGTCGCTGAGCAGATGAAAGCGTTCGACAATAAATCGATGATGTTCGTCTTGAATGAATGGAAATATGATTTCCATGCGTTTACGGATAACTCTTGGTACAACGTAAATGTGATTATTTACGACGAAGTAGGTAAGAAACTGCTGAGCAAAAACTTCCAAGGCGAGAACGATGTGCCAGATGGTGGTGTGATCATTAATGAAATGCAGCTTATCTATAAACAACGTTTCGAAGAAATCTTCCAAGACGTTGAAGTGAAAAGTGCATTGCTTAATTAATTTTGCCCATTTCGATAATATCCTTTAGAAAGCCACACTTTGTGGCTTTTTATTTTAAACTTCCTGCCTCGACGTTCTTTTTGACTGATAAGTTAAAAATGACGATAAACACTGCGTTTTGTTTAATCCTTGACCGCGCGATCGTTTGCGTTGAAAAATGTGATGAAAGTCTCACTTAACTGTTTATACTTCTTTTCCGGTTTTAAGCCGGTGCTTAGCCAATACAAGCCGTCACATGGATATGTGAATGACCCCACGGACCGGACCAGCTACGTTCCACTGCTTGTATAAGGTGATTTTTACATGAACAACTCGTTGTTACATTCGCTAACCCTGTTAGCTCCTTCATCGCGTAGCGTTTTGCTTGCGGTTCTTTGTCCTATTCCTTTGATGTCATTCGTTTGGCTCATGTTCACTCTTTAAGGATTACTAGGACACATTATGAATATTCTATTTGGTTTTGTCGGTGTTCTTGCACTGATTGCTTGTGCGTACCTGCTATCTGAAAGTCGTTCTTCGATTAACTGGAAAACAGTCTCTCGTGCACTATTACTTCAAATCGGCTTCGCGGCTTTGGTGTTATATTTCCCATGGGGACAATTGGCGCTAACGAGCCTAAGTAATGGCGTTTCTAGCCTGCTTGGTTTTGCAGACGCTGGTATCGCATTCCTTTTCGGCGACCTTGCAACTGAAGGTTTCATTTTCGCGATACGCGTACTTCCAATCATTATCTTCTTCAGTGCTCTGATTTCTGCACTTTACTACCTCGGCATCATGCAAAAAGTGATTCAAATCTTGGGTGGAGCGGTGCAAAAACTGCTGGGCACCAGTAAAGCTGAATCCTTGGTAGCGACAGGTAATATCTTCCTTTCTCAGGGTGAGTCTCCTCTTCTTATTCGTCCATTTTTAAAGTCTATGACTCGTTCGGAACTGTTTGCTGTAATGGCAGGTGGTATGGCGTCGGTAGCGGGTAGTGTGCTTGGTGGTTATGCTGGTTTAGGTGTTGAACTTAAATACCTTATCGCCGCAAGCTTCATGGCAGCTCCGGGTAGTCTGTTAATGGCGAAGATTATCGTTCCTGAGCGCAGTACACCAAGTGACTACGACCATATCGAACTCGATAAAGCTGACCAAAGCAACGTGATCGATGCACTGGCAAGCGGCGCGATGAACGGTATGAAAGTCGCGGTGGCTGTCGGTACTATGTTGATTGCATTCGTGAGTGTAATTGCGATGGTGAACACTGGCCTAGAAAGCTTAGGTGAGACGTTCGGTTTTGCCGGTATTACGCTGCAAGCTATCTTTGGTTACCTGTTCTCACCACTAGCATGGCTGATCGGTATCCCAAGTGATGAAGTATTGATGGCGGGTTCTTACATTGGTCAGAAGATCGTAATGAACGAGTTTGTTGCTTTCATCGACTTCGTTGAGAACAAAGCGCTGTTATCTGAACATAGCCAAGTCATCGTCACTTTTGCTCTATGTGGTTTTGCTAACATTGGTTCTATTGCTATTCAGCTGGGTTCAATCGGTGTTATGGCACCAGAGCGTCGTGCTGAAGTGGCAAACTTAGGCTTGAAAGCAGTCGCTGCTGGTACGCTTGCAAACCTAATGAGTGCGTGTTTAGCGGGTATCTTCATCCTGCTTTAAGCGAGATTCAGTTCAAGCGCCTAAATTCAGTTGAAGCGGGCACCTTTCTTGCGGATTTAACGTGAGAAGGGTGTCCGCTTTTTTGTGCCTGCTCGTTAAGTTGATTCAGATTTTGAACCACCACTTTTATTGCTATGCGGTGTATAAGGCTCACTCGGAAGAGTAATAGAGCAAGCCTGTTTTATCCGATATACTTGAATATCATTAGGTTGCGATTAATAGCATTCGGCTTCAATTAAGAAAATCCGGTTTCTATTAAGAACACTCGGTTCCGAATAAGAATATTCCGTTCCGACTAAGAATACGGCAACCAAGCTCAAATTTATCAAGGGTCTCTCTATGAACATGCGCGCTCTCATCGGTCTTATTGCTACCTTCATTGGCTTGTTTGCGATGGTTTATCTTATTGCTGGTGGTACTCAGTTTCCTATCTATCAGTGGCCGCAAGAAGCGTATCTCGGTTTGGTGTTTAGCGTAGTATGGGGCACTGGCGTCGCAGCATCGGTGGCTTATGTCTTTTCAGCTTTGGTGTTTGTGACTGTCGCCGTGGTTTGTTATGCGGTCGGTTATAAAATCGGTGGGCTCTTTTCTTCAAATTCTGACGTCTAAGTTTATTGAGGCGTACTTATGTTCATTGAAGTGAGATTTGTTTGAATGCACTGGCTCGATCGTTGGAAAGTGTATCGCTATCATCGCAAACAGGCTAACCGCTCGAATGGCGACAAGGCTAAAGCTTTAGGGTGGACCAGCGAAGAGAGCCAATTGTGTCGCTTTGAAGTGATTGCTCGTTCGGCTGATTTCGAAAAGAAGAGTATTTTAGATTTAGGTTGTGGCTATGGCGAGCTGTTTGAGCTGCTCGACAGCATCTATCGCATTCAATCTTATACGGGCGTTGACCAACACGCAGGCTTTTTAAAGAAGGCGAAGCAGAGTTATACAGAAGATCGTTGTCGGTTTTTGTCGGGTGATATGAGCCAAATGAGCCTTGAGGTACACGATGTAGTTATCGCCAGTGGCTCATTGAATTACATCTCTCGCGACTCGGATTATCTGACTAACATGATTACTCGCATGTTTGGACTAGCGAATCAGACGGTGATTTTTAATCTGCTCAATTCAAGCCAATATCCTTCACGCAATACCTTGATGAGTTATCACCCTCAAGGCGTATATCGATTTTGTAAAACACTCTGTGACGATGTCTCCTTGATAGAAGGATACGCAGAAGGGGATTTCACGATAGTGATGAACAAAGTCGTACCCTGAGTCTGAATGAAGTGTTGGTGTGGTAAGAGTTAAAAAAGCCGCAGACCTTGAGAGGTTTGCGGCTTTTTGGGTTCTAAAATCAACTTAAGTATTACTGCTAGTGCTTCAGCGGTTGATTTTCAACTAGTCCGTAAGGGATGTTAGTAAAGACTTTTGGGTTACCTTCATAAGTCGGTGCTTCGTTCACTTGCTGCCAATCGAGTAGCATGATAGCGAGTACGTTGCGGTGCTCTCCATACTTGAGATCAAAATCACCGGTGACTGAAGGGATCATACCTTTTGTCTTATCGATAGATGCCTGGATTGCGAGCCTAGTTTTCTCTACAACCGGGTCATTCTCTAGACCGGCTAATAAGAAAGTCAACCCAACCTCAGCAATCACATCCTCTTTAGCTCGTAACAGGATAGTATCGATGTTTTCTCTGAAGTAATCGTAGATCCATTGGTGTTCTTGCTCGCTTACTTGGTGCTGGTAATACTCAGAATCTCCAAAGATCACATGTGTCATACCATAGATCTTATTGCCGTATTGCTGGCTTGAAAGCTTCTTGTCGTTATCGTCTGGGTAGGCTTTTTTGAAGGTATCGACAAATTCATCAACGACATCTTGTTCACCCAATTGGCGTAGCCAGTAAACTTGATTAGCGAGTTGGGCTGCCCACGCTTTCACCATATCTTCATTGGTCACGTATCGTGAAAAGTCATAACGACGAATAATCTCGCGCAGTTTGACATCGTTCTTGTGTTCTAAACCGTACTCATTGGCACGCGCCATAGAGCCGAGAAGGTCAACACCAAGATATAGATATTCTGGCATGTGCTTGGTGATGTTGTAGCGTCGAACACTGCGTTCATCGCTATCGCCAACATAGGAAGCAACACGCTTTTCTGAGTACAGTACGATTTGTTCCATGGTGTGAACATCATTCGACAAGCGGCTGAGCTTACTTGCGACACGTGCCATGTCACTCCATACCGCGGCAGAATATTTGTCGTCTAATGTTTGTCGATACATACGCAAACCATAGTGACCCTCTTTGAATACAGGCAGAGTGTAAAGTTGGCTTTCGTAGGTTGTGCGAATCAGATCGGCGGATTGTTTAAAAGATTGCTCTTGAGAGTCGAGAACACCAGCTTGTAATTGAATACTTGGTACGCTTGTTGCTTGTATGTTAACAGGCTCTTGTATAGTAACAGTCTGTTGTGTGTCAAAAGCCGTTAGCGTATCTGAAGTAGCTTGTGCGTGAACCGCAACCGCAACTGAGATTGATAACAATGTGCACAGAGTTAGCGTTTTTAGCTTCATGTTCGTAAGGTACCAAGCTGATTAATTGTGAATATAAAATAACACTCATGAATCTTTCAATGTAAGGTTTTGGTCAATACATTGTAATCTTTAATGAGATTGATTCGATATTTGGTTCAGTAATCAATGTGTCTAATGGACTTTAAGTGATGAATGACTCAATAATGAAATGAGCACTAGGCTAAGTGTATGTATTTAAATAGCTTAACGGCATACTTAAAGAGTTAGTCTGATATGAGCAAATTTAAGAACAAAAAGGTTTAGGAGGTCTGAATGCCAAGTGGTTCTAGCAAGCAATGGCCTGCCAAATTATTATCTTTACTGTTTTTTTTAGTGGTAATGAGTGCTATCGAGTTTTTTCACTCTAAAGAGTTATCCTACCTGAAAGATGAATCCTACTCTGAGGCAAAAAAGCAGCTATCGATCATTCGTTCTCGAATCGAAGCCGCGATCGTGTCAGATATGTATATCCTCAATAATTTTTCGACCTTAGTGACCATAAACCCTGATGGTGAGGTGAAAAATTGGGACAAGATTGCTGAAAGTATTATTAAAGATGGTTTCCATATTCGTCTTATTGGGCTAGCCAAAGACGACATTCTAAACTTTGTTTACCCTATGGAAGGCAATGAGCAGATTCTCGGTATTAATTATCGTGATTATCCAGACCAATGGGAGTCTGTTGAGATAGCCCGTAATCTTGGCAACACCTTTATTGCTGGTCCTTTTGAGCTGTTTCAAGGTGGCCAAGCTATCATTACGCGCACTCCGATCTTTCGAGACCCGCCTTTTAACGAAGACTATTGGGGTGTATCCAGTGCCGTTATTAGTTTAGATGAGCTGTTTGAAGATGTCGGAATTGGGATACTCGAAAACAAGTATAAACTCGCGATTCGCGGTGCAAACAGTTCGGGTAAAGATGGCGCGGTCTTTTATGGCTCTCAGGACGTATTTGATAATGCTTTTGTGACTGAACAGGTGAGCTTTCCATACGGTGGTTGGTACCTTGCTCTCTCTGGTAATGAGCATGTGTTGATGGATGTGCAGTGGTATCGAATTCAAGCAGTAAGGTTGGTGGGTTACACCATAATGTTAGTGCTGGCGTTTGCCTTCTTTACTATTTATCGCCTGTACCGAATTGCAGATAGTCGCTCTATGCATGATGAACTCACCATGCTACCTAATCGTCGATACTTTATGTACAGCCTAAAGCAGGCGTTCAAAGTCACCCAAAAGCAGAGAGCAAGAACCTTTGCTGTGGTAAATATCGATCTTGATGGCTTTAAAGCGATCAATGATACTTTTGGGCATGCGGCTGGCGATCAGGTGCTTATTGAGTGTGCTAATCGCATTAAGAGCGAGTTACGTGGTTCAGATATCGTTGCGAGAATCGGTGGTGATGAGTTCTTAGTTTTGTTACCACGCATCATTGATGATCAACATGTCTCTTCGATTGTAGCTAAACTTCGAAGAGCGATATGTAGCACACCTGTTGTTTATGATACGCACTCGATTTATCTTCGAATTAGCGTTGGTTGGGTAATTCATAGCAATAACTACAGTGATGTCGATGCACTACTCAAAGCAGCTGATGAAAAAATGTACGAACAGAAACGACAAATTTTATAGGTTGGATTGGATCTGTTATTAGAATTTAGTTGCTGAATGTGGGGAAAAGCCTCAGAATACCGCGCTTTGCTCTTTATCAATCCTATTGATGAGCGAAAGCTGTAGCAACGACTTCTTTCTGCGCGTTGCTCATACTAAATGTTATTCAACTGAGAAAATAATCTATGAGTTTTACCTCCCTTGGCCTTTCTGAACCGATCCTTAAAGCTATTGAAGCACAAGGTTACGATAAGCCATCACCAATCCAAGAGAAAGCCGTACCAGCTGTCCTAACGGGCAAAGATGTAATGGCCGCTGCTCAAACAGGTACAGGTAAAACTGCTGGCTTCACGCTACCTATTCTTGAAATGTTATCAAAAGGCCCTCGCGTACGTCAGAACCAAGTTCGTGCACTAGTGCTAACACCGACCCGTGAACTTGCTGCGCAAGTGAATGGCAGCGTAGTTAAATACGGTATTAACTTACCGCTTACTTCTACGGTCGTGTTTGGTGGCGTGAAAATTAACCCTCAGATGCAAAAACTTCGTAAAGGCAGTGATGTGTTGGTGGCAACACCGGGTCGTCTACTTGACCTATACAACCAAAATGCAGTGCGTTTTGATCAGCTAGAGATTCTAGTATTAGATGAAGCTGATCGCATGTTAGACATGGGTTTCATCCGCGACATCCGTAAGATCTTGGCTTTTCTACCTAAGAAGCGTCAGAACTTACTGTTCTCTGCAACGTTCTCTGATGATATTCGTAGCTTGGCTAAAGGCTTAGTAAATAACCCAGTTGAAATATCGGTAAGCCCTGCAAACTCAACAGCACCCACTGTTGAACAAAGTATTTATCCAGTAGATAAAAAGAAAAAAGCGCCAATGCTAGCTAAGCTGATCAAAGATAATGATTGGCGACAAGTGTTGGTGTTCAGCAAAACAAAACATGGTGCAAACAAGCTTGCTCGTTTCCTTGAAGAGCAAGACATCACTTCTGCTCCTATCCATGGTAACAAGAGCCAAGGCGCGCGTACTAAAGCCTTAGAGAACTTTAAAACCGGTAAGGTACGAGTACTCGTAGCGACCGATATCGCTGCTCGTGGTATTGATATCCCACAACTTCCTCAAGTGGTTAACTTCGACCTTCCAAACGTATCAGAAGATTACGTTCACCGTATTGGTCGTACTGGCCGTGCTGGTGAAGTTGGTAAAGCAATTTCATTGGTTTGTGCAGATGAAGTGGGTGAGCTATTCGGTATTGAACGCCTTATTCAACAAGTACTGGAGCGTCGTGAACTGGAAGGTTTTGCACCCGTAAACAAATTACCAGAATCTCGCTTGGATTCGCGTCCGATTAAGCCTAAGAAACCGAAAAAGACACGCGAACACTCGGATGGCCAACGTTCTGGTGAGAATGCTCGCGGCCATAAGCCAGCAGGCAAGAACAAGCGTCATGTAGCAGGTAATGGATCTGCTCCAAAGCGTAAGCCTAACTCAGGCAACAAAGCTTCAGACAGCAACTCTTCAGCTGCTGGTGATGATAAGTCTTTAAGAAATAATGGCAGCAACTATAAGCGCGGTAACAAGCCTTCTACGAATAGTTCTGGCAAGCCAGGTGGTGCAGGTAAACCTAAAAAGTCTGGTTTCGGAGGAAGTAATGGTTCGAGCAAACCGTCTAACAAGTCAGCAGGTAACAAGCCTACAGGTAACAAACCTTCACCATCTAGAAGCCGTTCTAAGCCTGCATCTCAGAAATAGTAGCTCTTTGGTAGACAGAACGTTGAGCATAGCTTTGCAAAGATTATGTAACGAGATCGCTTCGTAGGAGGGTTCTCGTTCATTGACGACTTCCTGCTATCGAACTCGAACAAGCGCGAATATTGAATTTCAATGTTCGCGTTTTTTTATGGGTGTAATTAGGGCGTGTTGACCTTTCGCGGTTAAATTTTGTTCGAGCTAAAAGTGTTTTAATCGCGGCGAGGGGGAAGTCGCCTAGTCATTCTAAGCAAATCTCCCTCAACAAAGAGTAAAACGCTTTTAGCTGAACCCTTTGGGCAGCGTTTGCTGGTCATTTCTACTACGTTATCGGCTTCTCATGTAGGCTAGCTACACATCGAAACCTCTTCCTTGTATAAATACCCAGCAACTCGCTGCAAAAATCAGCTCGAAAGATCAACACGCCCTAAGCAAACAAGAAGAGGTTTCTTCAGAGTTGAAGCTATCGAATTTATTGAAAAGTAGGTATTTATAGGAAGAGAAATTAATCTTTAATGATCTATTAATAACAACATAATCACTAGCGATTTGTTGGGTTTTGCAATTTGCAATTTCAGTTTGCAAAACAAACAGGCATTTATGGCGAATACGTGTTCAGATGCGTAGTAAATACGTATGTTTAAAGTTGGCACGCATAGTGCATTAGTAATAGTGACCCTTCTTAAGCCGAGGGTCACCTAGCCAACTGACGTTGTTAGTGAACCCATATTGTTCACACAAAATATATGACCAATCACCCTTTTGTGATTGGTTTTTTTTTGCCTGAATTTTGAGTTCTACTTGTTGGTATTACTTTTTATTAATTGTTATTACTACACTTATTATTAAGTGCAGTTAGCTCAAGCAAAACAAGCAGAGCACGACAATTTACTAATCATGCTCATACCATTCTTGCGCTAACACTCACCACACTTTGAGTAACAGCTTGGTTGGCGCGGGCATTCTCCACCTCGGGAGCAGATAAGCCTAGCCTCTGTCTCAATCCCACGTTCAATCCAATTTATATTTAGAATCTTGGCTATTGTCGTGAGATCTTTCTTGATGTTACGCGGGATTACCACAGAGCCACCATTGTTAACGCATGATGCTTTAAGTTGCTCTGCAATGTCTCTTGAATTACCGCCTTGTGCATCAATTGCAGGGTTAAGGTCTATGCCAGCACACAATACGCGATTGTTACCTGCAGGGTCCGTCATATTGATGGATTCACAGCAGTAGATTCTTGGTTCATCACCCACATTTAAAATAGATATTTGAGCCGAACTCCCTGCGCGAGGTTCTGACAATCGACGGAACACAGCCCAATGTTGACATGGATCGGCAACAGTTCTCATATTTCCCCAAGGCAGTGGAATCCCGTTCCCGCGGTACACCGCCTTGAGTTTCCCTGGCCCATAAGCATCAAAGTAGTGCCAGTGAGGGTAGGGCGATACTACCGTCATTCGACGCATAGCAACAGAGGGGGAAACCCCCGCTCTTTTGTGAACGTCGATTTCGTAACCAGTGCGGTCAAGCAACTGTCTAAATGGAACTTTCGGGCAAAGAAGTGCGCCAGCAAAGAAGCTAGATTCAAAGTCTCGCCATGCTTGAAGAATATCTTGAGAATTAAGTTGCGAAGAGCCTGAAACCTGGTTGTCGTCCCATGTGTTGTTGTTGCCGACCGACAACACACTCTTTAAGCCTTCTTTGCTATGCAGAATACAATGGCCAATATAGACCGATAAATCGTATTTCAGACGAGTGGGGTACTCTTTCAGGATTTCGTTTAAGAAGATTGTGCTAGGAGGTTCAAAGAACGAAGTGACTAGCTGTTTGGCATTAATTCCGAGTTCATCAACAACGTCTTTCGGTGTGCGTGTTACCCAACGGATGTTAATTCCTAGGCTTCTAGCGATGTCTATAAGGTCTTCTACGCTGAGGTTAAGACGTTTTAAGCCAACTTCTTCCGCTGCGCGCTCAAGGTCAGGGAAGTGGTTCTGATTGCTTTCTTGGTGTGCTCGAATCAAGAGGTGTGCAAACTGGCGGCCTGAGATCCCCGTTTGAGATAGCATCTCTGGAATTGCAATTTGCAGGATGTCGTTGGAGAAAAGAAAGCTAGGCTCGAGTGCCATGCCACTTATCCCACCACGATTCCCTTTATCAGGAGCAATGGCTTGTTGTTCAGATTCGTCGTCAAGGAACCAGGTTGGGTTCTTCTGAAAGACCTGCGCGATTACTTCTAGCATATCGATGCTTGGGACGCGCTTTCCACGTTCAATCATTGAAAGGTAAGAAACGGAAGGTGCGTATTCTGGGTTGATTCTAATACAACGCGCAGACAGATCTTCCATCGTTAAATGGTTACGTTTTCTTAGGTTACGTATTTTCGTACCTAGGAAATGAGACTGACGAACTAAACTTTTTGACAAGGCCATATTTGTAAAATTCACATTGTAAAATTTTTGTTGTGAAATTGTAGGTAAAAAAGCGCTAGTCTACAAACTAAGCAATTCACAAAATGACAAATAAGTTAAGCGTTAGTTTGGAATAATTGCTCTAGGACACATTTTTGCTATAAAAATCGGTGAATGTTCACCGGGTTAGTCAAGAGGGAAAGACTATGAATATGCTGACATTCGATAAAACAGAAATCCAAAAACAAACAAAACCATTTATCGCTGAAGCTGTCTTTGCCGTGGAGACTATCAGTGCCAAACAGCAAACTGAGAAGCAACTCAAAGCGAAGCAACTGCTAGACAGATTGTTCCCATTAGAGAACGGCTCACATCAAGATGTAACGAGCTACGTAGTTGATTACCGCCATATCATGGCTTATTTCAAAGATGGCCAACACAGCGGTCTAAAGCATCCTAAGCAGTTTGTAGCTTACATGGGTGAGAAGTGTGACCCAGACTCAATCTTGTTCCGAGATAGCAGTGGAAGCCATTTAGAAGTGATGTTTGGTTGTCATAAAGGGACGGGGTGTATTGAATTGGTCGATATCGATGATATTCAGTTAGAGTCGTGCACCACGTTTGGCCAGTCGTCAATGGAAGCGGTACAAACGAATACTGAGCGTCAAGGAATCACTACAGCAATACGTCACTGGATCAGCCTAGTTCAAGGTGATGAGAAGGGTAAACCAAAAGCATGCAGCGAAGACAAAGAGTTCCGAGCTAAGAGCGGTGAGGATTACTGTCTTAACTATTGCTACGCCCTTTAATGTCACAGCTACATCTTTGGTATTTATGAAAGATGTAGAGCCAGTGTAGTGTTAAACACTCTGAATGTATTTAGCATTAAACACTGACGACTATGCATAAACGACAAAGCCCCAACGATTAACCTACTGGTTATTGATTGGGGCTTTTTGCTTTCGATGTCAATTACGAGTCTATTTTTGAGCCTTGAGCCTTGAGCCTATAGCCTAGAAATCAGGGTTTAGTAAGTACGCCGTTTAACTGTAAATTTTTTAGATGATTGCAGATTACAGCGGCATCACTCTATTTCGACCAAGTGACTTCGCTTCGTAAAGTAGCTTATCAGCGCGTTCGATCAGTGATTGTGCCGATTCACCGGGTTCAAGTTCAGCAACACCAAACGATGCGGTGATGCTACCCACCTGTTGCCCGCTACGACGATCTTTAATCGATAGCTTTTCTAGAGAGCGGCGGTTGGTGTCAGCAAGCTGGCGTGCAATGCGTAATGATTTGTTTGGCACAATTATCGCGAACTCTTCACCACCAAACCGGTAAGCAGCAATACCTTCACGGCACATTTGTTTCAATTTGCGCGCAATGCCTTTAAGAACCATGTCACCAAATAGGTGGCCATAAGTGTCGTTGAAGTTTTTAAAATGATCGATATCGAGAAGAATTAAACACAGAGGTTGTTTCGCTTCACACAAGGTTTCTATATCACGGTCGAAAGAGCGACGGTTATAGAGTGTCGTTGTGCTGTCAAAGAGTGCATCTTTCTGCACTTCGACTAGCTGAGACTTTAGCTTAGTGATTTCTGATGTCGCAGAATTCAACTGAGAATTTAAAAATTGAGTAGAGTGACGAATATGACGAGATTCAGAAACTAACTGACGAACTAAAGACATGACTTCATCGATCGATAAACTTTCATTGTCAACGCGGGCTAAATCTTCGAAGCTTTTATCAATCATCTCAGAAAAAGCAGAGGTATCGGTCAGTGTGTCATTCATCGAATTCGAAACTTCCGAGACCAACAATTCTAAATTGGCGCGGAGGTCATTGATATTCGTTTCAGACTTGCTAGCAACATAATTATTGTAAAGCTGCTCACCAACGGCTGGAGGACAAATGCCATAGTATTCCAAGATACCATCCATGTCTTTTGTCAGCTGTGGGATAGCATTGTCAACATAGGTGTACCAAAGTGCGTAATTTGCAGGTGTAGTAGACACCCGGTTCTTCATCATAAGAGGCACCGCTTTTTTTAGATTTGCGGTGGATTTTTGAAATTCGTCTTTTTTCATGATTTTTACTGCAGATACCAAACTAACTAAGCCACTGCGACCAAGATTAGCGGATTTTACCGATCTTTGCTTTAAAAATTATATAATTAATGGATGAGGATTGGGTAAACAACTCATTTTCATTATGGAAATCGATTGCATATTTATATCGAATAATAAATAGGGTGTTATTTGACCAAAGAGGAGAGGTCCGGTTGGGGGGGCGGCTGTTGGTAAGGGTTGGCTGTAATACCAATCGCGGTCAATAATGGGTTAGCCAAGCTTGTTCAAACACTCTGCCGAAAAATGGGTAATACGGGTGAGTGTGGAAGAGGTAGTAACTCAGTGGAAGTTTTATTTCAGGCATAAAAAAGCGCCGATAAAAATCAGCGCTTTAAAATTCTTTTTAGCGAAAAGCTAATTATTGAGCAACAACGTTTGCTGCTTGTAGGCCTTTTTGACCGTTTTCAACTTCGAAAGAAACCTTTTGGCCTTCTTTCAGAGTTTTGAAACCTTCAGAAGCGATAGCACGGAAGTGTACGAATACGTCAGCGCCGCCGTTGTCTTGAGAAATGAAACCGAAACCTTTCTCTTCGTTAAACCATTTTACAGTGCCAGTATTTGTGTTAGACATAATTTGTCCCTTATTCATAAATTTTCTAAATTGTTGATTGCATTACTGCAATGCGCTGATAATTGAATTATTTAATATTGCTAAGAAATAAGGAAAAACTACTTACAAAAACGGGTAACGATTTTACATGTCATTTTTTACTATTCATCTAACTTAAATAACTCCGGCTAACAGAGCGAGTGCATGTTAACACAGTCTTTCGGGTTGTACACTCATTGATTGATAAATCAGCGAGTTTTTTTGTCATGTTGCGCTCGTTAACAAAAACTACCTACAACAGCTGATAGGTTTATAAAGTTACACGCCATGACAAAGTAAAAAGGAAGCCTAAGCCTCCTTTTCTTCGTTAGTATAGACGATATTATCGTTTGAAGTTGATATCTTCAGTCTTATCTAAATTAATTTTAGTCTTAGCTGGTTGAGTCTCTGCGATTATTTTTCCGTGGCGAATAGAGTACTGCACTGGAACTTGGCGACGTACTGCATCAAAACCGTTATCTGCAGGAAGAATTAGTAAGCTTCCTGGCTTACCTTCTTCAATGCCGTAGTTGTCTTGGATATGCAGTGTGCGTGCTGAGTTCTTGCTGATCAAATCAAGTGAGGTGTTGATTTGGTCGTAGCCCATCACTTGCGTTACGTGCAGTCCCATGTGCAGAACTTGAAGCATATTCGCTGTACCTAGTGGGTACCATGGGTCAAACACATCATCGTGGCCGAAACACACATTGATATTTGCTGCTAGCATTTCTTTAACACGCGTTACGCCACGACGTTTCGGGTAGTCGTCGAAGCGACCCTGTAAGTGAATATTCACTAACGGGTTAGCCACGAAGTTAATACCAGACATCTTCAATAGACGGAACAAGCGAGATGCGTAAGCACCGTTATAAGACCCCATTGCTGTGGTATGGCTTGCCGTTACCTTCTCACCCATTTCGAATTTGTGCGCAAGGGCTGCCAGCGTTTCAACAAAGCGAGATTGTTCATCGTCAATCTCATCACAGTGAACATCGATCAGGCAGTCGTACTTGCGTGCAAGATCGAACACGTAATGCAGAGATTCAACACCGTATTCACGAGTGAATTCGAAGTGAGGGATAGCACCGATAACGTCAGCGCCGATCTTCACTGCTTCTTCAAGCAACTCTTTGCCGTTAGGGTATGAAAGAATGCCTTCTTGAGGGAATGCAACGATCTGGATGTCGACCCACTCTTTCATCTCTTCACGAACTTCAACCATCGCTCTTAACGCAACGAGTGTTGGGTCTGACACATCAACGTGTGTACGAACGTGTTGAACACCGTTAGCTATCTGCCATTTCAGTGTTTGCTTGGCACGAGACTTTACGTCTTCGATTGATAGCAGTTCTTTACGCTCAGCCCAACGCTCAATACCTTCAAACAAAGTGCCAGAGATGTTCCAGTTAGGCTCACCAGCAGTTTGAGTAGTATCTAGGTGGATGTGCGGTTCACAGAAAGGAGTAACTGCAATGCCACCTTCAGCATCAAGGGTGTCGCCTTGATGATTGATTTGCGCGTCATTATCGAGAATGCGAGAAAATTGACCATTTTCAATCAGAATCTGTTTCAAGCCCTCTTGGTCTTGAAGTTTCGCGTTCTTGATTAATAAGGTTGTCATAGTGTGTCCTTAAGCGGCCTGAGATTTCAGAGCTTTTTTGTTCAATAGAGGATTAAGCACGAGGTAACTGATTGCACCACCTAACACTGCGTTCAAAGGAACAACGCCAGGTAGGAAGTGACCAGCGGCTACGCCTGTTGCTACCGCGATAATGCCAGCCCAGTTTACGGTTTGGAACTCTGCATTTGCAAAATCTTTGTAACGTTTACGGTTCGCGAAGAAGTCGGCGATGATTACGCCACCAATTGGTGGAATCGCCAGCGAAAGGAAGGTTAACCAACCAACGAAGTTGTTGTATAACCAAAGCGCGAAAATCGTACCGATAATGCCGTTAATGATAGACATTGTAGTACTTGAGCGACCAGTGATGTTAGATAAACCCAGACCCGATGAATAAAGTGCATTCTCATTGGTTGTCCAGATGTTCAAGCCAAGCACGATGATCGCTGGAAGCAGTAACCCTTGTGCAATCATCACATCTGAAATGTCTGATTGGCCTGTTGCTGCTGCACCGGCTGCGCCAAAGATAAACATCAGTGAGTTACCGATGAAGAACGCGACCATTGTGATTAATACTGCGCTCGCAGGCTTTTTACCAAAGCGAACAAAATCGGCCGTTAGCGTACCCGCACTAACAAATGAACCTACAACCATTGCAAGAGCCATTGAGAAGTCCATTGGTGTCTCTGGTTTAATTAGTTGCAGTTGTTCTAGTCCACCAACACTGTCTACCGCAGTCAGTACTGAGTAACCACCCAGAATCGCAATCGCAGGCACTGCAATCGCTGAAAGCACCATTAGCGCTTTAATGCCGAAGTACACTGTACCCGTCATCAACAAGCCAGACACGATAATCAAGGTGTTGGTATCAATGCCCGTTGCTTTTTGAACTGGAATAGCAAACATCGCAACACCCACACCAAACCAACCGACTTGTGTACCACCAAGTAGCGCAGAAGGAAGCCATGAGCCTTTAGTACCGAAAGAGAAACGAGCAAGAAGGTGAGTAGAGAGGCCAGTAGATGAGCCGATGTAGCCAAGAAAAGAAGTGTAAATACCGAGGATTAGGTTACCGATGAGAACGGCGAGGAAGAAATCGTTGAATGAAAGACCTGTCCCGAGTGAACCACCTGTCCACATACTTGCAGAGAAGAAAGTGAGTCCAAGCATTACCATGGTGAGTGAAGCAACTCCTTTCCTAGCCGATGTAGGAACCGGCCCTAGACTGTAGTTATTATCCGCAGCCATTTTTTACCTCCGCAATTGTTCAAAATTAAAATTAACGGTCGCCGTATTGCAGGCAAACGTGCGCATTATCGTGATATAAATAACATAGTCAATGCTAGTTTTGTCAATAAGCCATCGATTAAGGCGGTTATGTTAAAAATAGACATTTAAAACATAAGGTTACTTTTCATATTTATTCTTAAAAAATAATTAGAAAACGTTTTCTATGGCGTAGGTGGTGAGCCAGAGTTGAACCTCACTATGAATGCTGGCGATTATGGCTGTGAATGGGTGTCTGTATATTGGATGGGCGATGTTTCTTAAATTGCAGGCAAAAAAATGGCCAATCGCAATACTCGCAATTGGCCTATATATATCGTGAACAAGAAAGGTTCACTAACAACGTCAGTTGGCTAGGTGACCCTCGGCTTAAGAAGGGTCAATATGTACATTGCAGTTAGTGTGCCAACTTTTAAAGTAACGTAAAATGGGTGTTTTATAGCGATTTGGTGCGTATTTAAACGGTTTGCTTGCATTTTGGAAGTTGGCAGTTGCGTTTTGCAATTGCATTTTGCGATTTGTATTGCTTGTCATTAAGGAATAAACGATAAAAGTGAATACTGAATACTGAAT
>NZ_JBFRVM010000012.1:0-3960 GCF_041475145.1 Vibrio sp. 10N.222.49.A3 | reverse complement strand
GCAGCCACAACGTTGGGTGTTGATTAATGGCCTCTAGCATTCTTGCTCGCCAGACTTTGGCCAAAGCAAACACGTTAAAAAGGTAATGCTTGTTGCCTTTGTGCCAGGTTTGTCTTGATGGGTCGTATTGGCCTGCCGCCACAATAATGTGCAGGTGTGGGTGCAAGTTTCGTTGCCGACTGTGGGTATGCAGCACGGCGGTAAACCCAAGTTCACCTTGCATCTGTCTTTTCGCAAAGTCCTTTAAAACCCCCGATGCCACCTTAAACATACCGTTATATGTCGCTTTAGGTTGATGCCTTGCTAAAACCCTTAGTTGATACGGTAAAGTGAAGGTCACCATGAAATAGTGAACAGGCAACCGCTTTTGTTGCTGACGTTGTAGCCAGTCAGAAGTGGTGCGTTGTTGGCATTGAGGGCAGTGGCGGTGACCACAAGAAAGCGGTAATCGGTCGTCGTGATGGCAGTGGCTGCAAAACCATTGTGAGCGACCTTGTTGCTCTGTTTTACAACGTAGCATCGCCCCAATAGCCCGATGCATATCGCCATTCATCTGCGCATGATAGTGACGCTTAAGCGCAGAGTGATGTTGGCGAAGCAGTTCAATAAAGGTACTCATGTAATGCTCCCCGTTAAGTCTAGAGCATCAGTTAAATGGTTGATGGCCATCGCAGCATCGCGTTGTTTTAGCGTAGTCATTCGGGTGTAACGGGCAGTGGTATTAAGGCTTGCGTGACCCAGCAGCGTTTGCAGTGAACGCAGGTCAAGCCCTTGCTCAAGCAAGTGCGTTGCAAAGCAGTGTCTGAGAGAGTGGGGGCTGGCGTGTTTTTGGATGTCACACTCTTTGAGCACAAGCTTCATGGTTTTTTGAATACCGCCTCTGTCCATCGGTGCGTCGTCACCTTTTCCAAGCCCGGGAAACAGTAAGCGAGGGTGCTTGTGGCTGAGCCAGTGTGTGCGGAGTGCCTTAAGCGTTCGCAGAGGAAGCGGCACCATTCGGTCTTTGCCGCCTTTTCCTTCGCGTATGTGAACCCGCATCGTTTGGCTGTCGATATCGTGAACCGTGAGATTGAGCCCTTCACCAAGGCGTAATCCCATGCTGTAAAGAGTTAAGAAGAAGACTTGATAACGGGCTTGTCGCGTGTGGTTAATCAGTGAGCTGACTTGTTGCGGTGTGAGTATGTCGGGCAGTCGTTTCACTTGTGGCGGCTTCACGATATTGAGCCACTCCCACTGTTTACCCAGTGTGTAGCGATAGAAAAACTGCAAGCCATTACGATCGAGTTTAATGGTGCTCCACGAGTGGGTTTGGATAAGAGACGCGAAGAACTGTTTGAGATCGGCCGTGGTTAATGTGTCAGGGACGCGATCGAAATGAGCGGTGATCCGACGAACCGCACGAGAATAGGCATCAATGGTCGCGGGTCGTTTACCTTGCAGCTTTAGGTTGGTAAGGTGTTGTTCATAAAGGGCGTTGTAGCGTTTTAAGTCGGTGGGGTTCATAAGTTACTCCTGTCAACGACCATCCAAATGATGGTGTTACAAGAGTATGGCTTGCACTCGCTTTACTCTGCCGCGCAGCGGCTTCGTTCAACAATCTGTTTAAGAGTGATTCGCAACGCTTGGCATTTTTGCTATGCGTTGCGTTTTGTGTTTAAGGTGGCATGCGGAAGCATCGGTATAGTGTTGCTCACATATATGGTCTCCCCCAGTTTTGCAAGTCAGCAGTATGATTAAAAGTGCAGGTTAACTTCCATATATACGGCCTGTTGAGCGGCTATTGCCTTGGCCAAGATGAGGAAGTCGAACACGAAGTCCTAATCACCTTATCGACTTTATAAGACAGTGTGAGTATAAGGTTTTCAACGTGTAGGATTTATCCTGTTATTCATCTTACTACGTACTTTGCAAAGGGTTGGTGATCATCATTAGCTTTGTTTTGGTTGATACTCTTCATTTTTAGTTATAACGGCCCACGCTATGCGCATGAGTTTGTTTGCTAAAGCGACAGCGGCTCTGTTTGGCCCTCGTCGCTCTTGGAGTTCAAGCATCCACTTACTGAGATTATCGGATTTAAATTTGGCGCGCCTCAACGCTGCTCTTGCTCCATGAACGAGAAGGGAGCGGATATACGTGTTGCCTCTTTTGGTTATTCCTAGAAGAATGACTTTGTCGCCGCTGGTATCTTGCTTTGGTACAAGCCCCATTGCGGCGGAGGCATCTCTACCGGTTTTGAACTGTTGTCCAGAGCCAAGCCATACTGCAACGGCTTGGCTAGTGAGTGGTCCAAAGCCTGGAATAGACATGAGTCGCTTTGCGTTTTCGAACTGCTTGATGGTTTGGTTAAGTTTATCGTCGAACCATTTTACTTGTTCGTCGATGTATAAATATCGTTCGTACTGATGGGATAGCAGTTCTCTTAATATACAAGACAGTTGGTTTTCATCGTTCTCGAGTATTTCGGGTATGGCCTTTCTGAAAGCCGCGGCTCCTTTGGGCATAATGATGCCGTATTCAGAGATAAGGCCACGCACTTGATTAACGATACGAGTTCTTTCAGTGACGAGCAGACGTCTCATTCGAATAAGAGATTGGATGTCTTGTTGCTCGACGGATTTATGAGGCACAGGGTGAGGTCTTTTGTAGAGCGCGACTTCGGCAATGGCTTCGGCGTCGTTATAGTCGTTTTTCTGTTTACGCCTTTGAGTTTTCACATGCTGGGGTGCATAGAGTATGACTTCGTGACCGAACTGAGAGAATTCACGAGCCCAGTAGTGTGCGCCGGAACAAGCTTCCATGGCGATAGTACAGGGTGCTTTATTGGCGATGTAACTAAGTAGTTTACTTCGTTGAAGTTTTTTACGGCAAAGGTTCTTCCCTTTATGATTGATTTCAAAAAGAAAGAAGATATTTTTTGCTAAATCGATGCCGATGATTTTATGCTGAGTCATGGTCTTCTCCTATTACTTCGGACCTGAACACTCCAAGCATGGCTTACAGTCATGTGAAGTGGTAGGGGGAGACCATCTCATCACCTTAATTTGGCGTTATGTTGCAGGTGAACTATGAGGCACGAATAGTGCCTCAAAAATCATTATTTCTTTGGTTTTAAATGGCTTACAAAAGTTTTTAAACCGTCAATATGCTCTGCTAAATCGCCTTTTACGCTTCTTCCCATAGCATCAAGTATGAAGTGAGCGCCTTCAATGCGAGCCAGTTTTGCTGCTGGAACGAAGTCGCTGTCACCTGAAATCAACACAATTTTATTAGCTAGTTTCTTTAATACAACGCTCGTAATATCGACGCCAAGTTTCATATCAACGCCTTTTTGGCGTGGGCGCAACGAGACATTGTTTGGGTCAATGTCTTTGGGATCTACTTCACCACGAATTATTTTATTGAAGTTGTGGACTTTATCCTTACGAATAAACCCCCACTCTTTGTCTGTGGTACTTAAGTGCCCCATTCTGCATGCAACATATGGCTGATGCGTTAAAGCTTCATGTAGCGCATTTTTGTATTTTGTGATGTCACTTTTAGCAAAATCAATTTGTTTGTTTGTAATAGGGTGGTGCGCTTTTTGGTGTAAAGGTGGGCAGTCATAGAAGTATATGCGGTATAGCTCCTCACCGTTTCTTCTATCAACGTGTTTGATCCAGTAGTGCCACATTTCTTTGGCAAGTTTTTCTGGATCCATGTTCATGTCTGGGTCGTCACTTCCCGTATTGTGGGAGGAGTCGCCAAAGGCTGTATGTTTGGGTTGTTATCGTATCGCTATATAAACACCTTAGCCCAACCTTAGGGTATGTTGCAAGTATGTTTATAAAAATAATAGCGGTATGCATTGATTCAACGGACGGGAATGATATAGATTTCAAAATAAAATTCAAGAAAATTTTGTGTCATGCTTGATCTGGAACCCTAAGAACATCAACATAACGAATAAGGATTAAGGTGTTG